>NZ_JAVRHI010000509.1:0-63630 GCF_034105845.1 Streptomyces sp. CRN 30
CGCTGATCGCCGCCGCCGGCGGGGTCCTCGGCGCGCGGGCCGGGTGCGGGCCGTCGGGGTCGGGCCGGTCGCCCGGCCAGGAGGCGGTCGTGCCGGTCATGGAGCCGTCCTGCCGGTCAGGGGGCGGATGCGGCGGCCGCCAGCCGGGACAGGGCGCGGGAGGTGGCCAGTACGGAGGCGAACGCGGCCACCAGGGTGGGGTGGTAGACCACGTCGAACACGTCTGTGGCGTCGCCCTCGGGCATCTCCCGGACGGCGGGCATGGCGCCGTCGGGCTGCTGGGCGGCGGCGAAGCCCTCCCAGGCACGTGCGTCGAGGGTGGGGCGGGGCAGACAGGCGTCGACCACGAGCAGTTCCCCGAGCAGGTCCCAGCGGCGCAGGTCCAGCCAGTCGTCGAGCCACACCGGCAGCCAGGTGCCGAGGTAGCCGGCGAGGGCGGGCGGCAGACCGTCCGGGTCCTCGCCCCAGTCGGTGAGGTGGAAGACGCAGTGGGTGATGTCGTAGCCGATGTGCCCCTCGACCGTCCAGGGTTCGGGCCGGCGGCCCAGCCAGGTCGCGCCCACGACGTCCGCCTCGGGCGGCCGGGGCGCCAGCCCGAAGCGGCGCTCGAAGGCGGACAGTCCCAGCCGCCGGGTCGGGCTCAGCTCGTGCGCCGCCCAGCTGTCGAGGCGGTGGTTGAGGGCCACGGCCCGCTCCAGTTCGGGCTGGCTGTAGCCCAGCTCCTTGAACGGCAGGTACACCTCGAACGGGACGGGTGAGAGCGGCTCCGTCCGCTGGCCGCGCACCAGCATGCGGCCGCCGTCCAGGGTGTCCCGCCAGGCGTGGTCGAGCAACTGCCGGGCCAGCTGGGCCTGCTGCGAGCCCGCGACCCCTTCGCGGAACAGGACCTTGCAGATCAGGGCCAGTTCACCGACCGGCTTGAAGCGTTCCAGGAAGCCGATCTCGGGGTCCGCGTCGGGTTCCAGCCGGAAGCCCTCGCGATGGGTCCACAGCCACTCGATGGCACGGACGCCGACGTCGTGGATCAGGCCGGTCCCGGTCATCCCCGTACTCCTTGTCCGCCGTGCCGTTCCGGTACGCCCCACGGGTCCCACGGGTGCCGCGGGTGCCGCGCCGGTCCGCCGTCGCCGTGGAGCGGCGGCGAGCCGTGGCCTGGGCCCCGACCGTGCGGGCGGCCGAGGGTGAGGGCCGCCGCGAAGGCCGCCATCAGGGTGGAGTGGTAGGTGCCGGCGAAGTACCGGCCGGCTCCCTCCGCGGACCTCTCGTCCGCCGCCGGGCCCTCGCCCTGCTCGGGCAGGGCGCCGGTCGTGTGCTGTGCCGCCGCCGTACGGTCCCAGGCGTCCCGCAGCGTCGCCGGGTCGAGCGGCCGGGGCAGTGTCGCGGCCACGGCGAGCAGCTCGCAGGCCAGGTCCCAGTCCCGGGCCTCCAGGCAGGAGTCGAGCCAGGGCGGCAGCCAGTGCGCCAGGTAGGAGGCCAGGGCGGGCGGCAGTCCGTCGGCGCCGCAGCCCCAGTCGGTGAGGTGGAAGACCACGTGGGTGAGCTGGTAACCGGAGGAGCGCTCGAAGGTCCACGGCTCGGACAGTCCGCCGAGCCAGGTGCGCGCCACGGCCTCCGGGCCCGGCTCGGGCGCCCGCATGCCGCTGCGCCGCTCGGCCATCCGCACCCCGAGCCGGCGGGTGGGCTGCTGCTCGGTGAGCTGCCAGCCGCGGGTGCGGGCCACCGCGGCGGCGGCCGCCTCGTAGCCGGGGTGCCGCAGGCCCGCCGAGGCGAACGGGGCGTACACCTCCAGCGGATAGGTGGCGAACGGCTCCAGTCGCTGGAGCTGGAGGAAGAGCGCGCCGTGACGGGTCTGCCGCCAGGCGAACGCCAGCAGATCGGTGACCGTCGCGTACACCGGGTCCGTGGGCGCGGTCCGCCCGCGCACGCTCACGCACACCTGGGCCAGTTCGCCCAGGGGCTTCCAGCTGTCGTTCACCCGGCCCTCGGGGGCGAGCGCGTCCTCCCCCAGCACGAACTCCTCGCGGTGCGCGGTCAGCCAGGCCAGTGCGGCCTCCTCCACCTCGCGCGCCCGGTGGACGCCCGCGCCCGTCACACCGGCGCTCCGGCCCGCATCAGCTGCGCCGCCCGCACCTGGAGGGCCACCCGCTGGTCGTCGCCGCCCATCAGCGCCACGAAGTCGAGTCCGCTCTCCAGACCGAGTGTGTCCGGCACCCCCTCCAACAGGGTGAGCCAGCGTCCCGCTCCCGCCGCCTGCAGCCAGTCCCTGCGGCGCACCGCGCGGACGAAGCCCCGGGCCACGTCGACGGGACGGCCCCGGGCGACGCGGGCCACCGCGCTGTCCTCGCTACCGGGCACCGCCAGCGGCGCCAGGACCGCGAGCTGGTGGGTCAGCACCTGCCAGGTGACGTCCTCGAGCCAGCCCGCGTCGGGCTGGACGTCGGCGGCGCCCGCGGACGGGCCGGCGCCGCCGCCCGGCGGGTCGATCCTCCGCAGCGCGCGGGTCATGCCCCAGTGGCTCCACAGCAGGGTGGGCGCGGCGCCGGAAGCGGGCGGATAGGCCGCCATGGCCCGCCTGAACAGCGCGAGTCCGTCCGCGCCGGGCTCCAAGCGCAGCAAGGCGTGCGGCAGGAGCGCGTCGGCTCCCAGCACCCGCACCGCCGCGAGGGCGAGGTCGCCCGCTCCGTCGTCGGCCGGGGACGGGCACCAGGTGCCGGACTCGCGGGTGTGGTCCCCGCCCCGTAGGGCGGAGACCACACCGGAAGCGAGGTCCTGCACCGCGCCCTGCAAGAGGGTCGTAGTGCCTGACTGCTTCATTCAGCTGCTCCCGTCGACGTCGGTCCCGTGCTCGTCAGTCACTTCTTCGGGCGCGGGGTCGGCGGCGACAGCAGGAGCTTGCCCTGCCCTTCGAGCAGGGCGAGGGCTGCGCACTCACGGCTGTCACGGAAGACGCCGTCCGTTTCCACGGGGTCGAGCGCCGCTTCGATATCGGCATCCTGAATGCCGGTGACTTCGGTGATCACGTTCTCGGTGGCAGACATACCATCGCCTCCTTCGGGGGCTTTGCCGAGTACCCTCTGGTCCCAGTTTGAACGCATATGCTCCGAAGTCGCAAAATGTCCGCTTCAAGACGTCCGTCGCCCGCCCGCTCACCCGGTGCCCTCGCGGCCGCGCCCCGGCGCGACGCGGAACATCCGCCCGGGAGCCGTTCCCCCACATCACATTCGCGTCACGCCACCTTTCGAGCCGGAGACCCGGGGCACCCGGTGATGCGTTCGCAATGAGGGGTGGGCCGACGTGATCATCATCGTTGCCGTCCTGCTGCTGCCCATGATGGGAGGGCTGCTGCTCGGCATGACCTGGTGGGAAGAGCGCCTGTTCGACAGGGCAGGCCCACGGCGCCATGCCCGCGCACGGCACCATCTGCGGCTGATACGCGGCGGACGGGACGCGCGGGAGAGCACGGTGCCCGTTCCGGCGGCTCCGGCAGCGCGACGCGGGGCCGCCTGAGGGCGGCGCCGACGGGCGGCGGGACACGGACACACTCGAGGAGCCGGCAAGCACCGGCTCCTCGAGTGTGTCGGCCGTCCGCCCGGCCCGGCTCGGTCGAGTCCGGTCCGGCTACGGGCCTTCCACCCGGCGGCGGTCCTGCTCGTCCCACGCCCGGGTGTCCCGCGGCTCGGCGTACGGCTCCTCGTCCGCCGGGTGGCCACCCGCGATCGCCCGCTGCCGGGCGATCTCCGCGTCGAACTGCAGGCCCAGCAGGATCGCCAGATTGCTGATCCAGAGCCAGACCAGGAAGACGATCACACCCGCCATCGTGCCGTACGTCTTGTTGTACGAGGCGAAGTTGGCGACGTAGAACGCGAACCCGCCCGAGGCGACCAGCCAGATCAGCAGGGCCAGGAAGCTGCCCGGCGAGATCCACCGGAAGCCCCGCACCTTGGCGTTGGGAGCGGCCCAGTACAGGATCGCGATCATGAAGGTGATCAGGAGCACGAGCACGGGCCACTTGGCGATCGACCACACCGTCAGCGCCGTGTCCCCGATGCCCAGCGCGGCACCGGCCTCCCGGGCGATCCCGCCGGTGAACACCACGATCAGCGCGCTGACCACGGCCAGCACCATCAGCAGCAGGGTCACCCCGAGGCGCACCGGGAGGATCTTCCAGATCGGGCGGCCCTCGGGAATGTCGTACACCGCGTTCGAGCTGCGGATGAAGGCGGCGACGTAGCCGGACGCCGACCACACCGCCAGCACCAGACCGACGACCGCCATCACGGAACCGATGCCGGCGTTGCCCTGCAACTGCTCGACGGCGTCCATGATGATGTCCCGGGCCGACCCCGGGGTGAGCTGCTGCAGGTTGTTCATGACCTCGTCGGTGGCGGACTCACCGGCGATGCCCAGCATGGAGACCAGGACGAGCAGCGCGGGGAACAGCGCCAGCACGCTGTAGTACGTCAGGGCGGCGGCGCGGTCGGTCAGCTCGTCGTCCTGGAACTCCTTGACCGTCCCCTTGAGCACCGCCATCCACGAGCGCTTCGGCAGGTGGAGGGGTGTGTCGGGGGCCCGCTCCTCCACCTCCGGATCCGGTCCCGCGCGCTCCGCGTCGTCACGGTCCGCGGCGCCGGTGTCCGCGACGCCACCGCCCGTGGTGTCCCTGCCCGCGGTGTCCCTGCCTGCGGTGTCACCGTTCGCGGGGGTACGCGGCTCCGGGTCCGCCTCGTGCTCCCCCCGCTCGCGTTCTTCCTGGTGACGCCTGTGTACGAGTTTCGTCAGCCGAGCCATAGGCGGGCGAGTATCCCGCCGACACGGGTTCACGCGCGGCGGATCCGGGCCGGGCGGCCGGGAGAGCGCACGACGTCACGGCAGGATGGAGTCGACGTAACCGCCGTCCACGCGCAGCGCGCCCCCGGTGGTGGCCGAGGCCTGGTCGGAGGCGAGGTAGACGACCATGTTGGCGATCTCCTCCGGCTCGATCAGGCGCTGCAGCAGGGACTGCGGCCGGTGCTCGCGCATGAAGACGCGCTGGGCCTCGTCCCAGGGCAGCTCGCGGTCGACGAGTTCGTACACGAAGTCCTCGACGCCTCCGGTGTGGGTGGGGCCCGCGATGACGGAGTTGACCGTGACGCCGGTGCCGGCCGCCTGCTTGGCGAAGCCCCGGCTCACCGCGAGCAGCGCCGTCTTGGACATGCCGTAGTGGATCATCTCGGCGGGGATGACGACCGCCGAGTCGCTGGCGATGTACTGGACGCGGCCGAAGCCACGCTCGGTCATCCCGGGGAGGAAGAGGCGGGTGAGGCGCACCGCCGCCAGGACGTTGACCTCGAAGTAGCGCCGCCACTCGTCGTCGGTGATGTCCAGCGGGTCCTTGGCGCCGAAGATGCCCAGGTTGTTGACGAGGATGTCCACCTCCGGCAGTTCCTCCGCCACCCGGCTCGCACCCTCCTCGGTGCTGACGTCCGCGGCGACCGGCACGAACGCACCCCCGGGCACGTCCCGTGCCAGTGCGGCGACGGCCTGCTCCACCCGCTCGGGAGTGCGGCCGTTGACGGCCACCCGTGCGCCCGAGCGGGCGAGTCCGGCGGCGATCGCGGCGCCGATGCCCTGGGTGGAGCCGGTGACCAGGGCGGTACGGCCCTGCAGATCGATGTTCATGGTGGCGTCACGGTCCTTCCGCTTACGTACTGTCTCTCGTTGTCTTCCGCTGTCCCTCGCGCCGACGTCGACTTTAATTGCACACGCGGCTTACCCGCAAGCGATGCCATCATGCGTGCACATATTTCAACGTCTCCTGTTCCCGAGGTAGGGACTTTGTAAGGGACCTGTGTAGGCTCCAGTGTCTTCAGAGCACCATTGAGGGGGGATTTCCTCATGCGCACGTCTTATGTCATAGCCACGGCCGTCGCCGTCGGCTCACTGGTCACCCTGGCCCCGCCCGCGCAGGCCGCCGAGTACTCCTCGGCGTTGAAGGTCCGCGGCGTCCAGTACGACGCGCCCGGCCGTGACTCCAACAGCTGCACCAAGGGCAACACCCATCAGGAGTACCTGACCATCAAGAACTACTCGCGTTCGGCGAAGGTCAACCTGAAGGGCTACGTGGTCAAGGACGCCGCCGGCAACCGCTTCGTCTTCAAGGCCAACCACCACCTCGAGCCGGGCGACTACGTGAAGCTCCGCGGCGGCCGCGGCACCGACTCCGACAAGAAGAACGTCGTGTACCGCAACAACTGCAACTTCCTGTGGAACAACGACAAGGACACCATCTACCTGTACAAGCCCTCCGGGGCCCGGGCCGACGTGCACTCCTACACCAAGGCCCGCAACGACCGTGACGGCAACGGGTACATCACGTTCCACAAGTGACCGGGCGCCGGGGCAGCCGGCACCGGGCATGACGAAAGCGGCGACCGGATCCGCGAAGGGCGGGTCCGGTCGCCGCTGCCGTGCGCTCCGGTGCGGTGCGGGGTTACATGGCACCGCGCCTGATGTGCCGCAGCAGCAGGAAGCCCGCGATCAGCAGCGCCGCCCCGGCCGCGGCCGGCCACAGCTGCGCACCCGTCTCGGCGAGCCCGCCGCCCGTGACCGTCTGCGGCTCGGTCCGCGCACCCGCGACCTGGTCGCCGTCACCGGTGGTGGTGGACGGCTGTTCCGTGGCCGCCACCTCCTGCGCGGGCGAGGCCGACGCGAGGACCTCGGGCGCCTTCTCGGCACCGCCGCCGTCCACCGGAGCCTCGTCCACGGTGTCGCCCGCGGCGGGAGCGGGATCGGCCTGCCCCGGCGCACCGGCGGACGGCTCGGCCGTGACGCCCTCGTCGCCGTTGTCGTTGTCGCCGTTGTTGTTGTTGTCGTCGTTGCTGTTGTCGTTGCTGTTGTCGTTGTTGTCGTTGTTGCCCTCGCCGGCGCCGGCGCCGTTGCCACCGTTGTCTGCGTCACCGGCACCGTTGTCACCGGCGCCGCACTCCCGTCCCTCGTTGATGCAGGCGACCATCTCCCGCATCAGGTCCTCGTCGAAGACGTTGATGAAGTCGCCGTGGTCGGTGACGGGCTTGTGCAGCTGCTCGGGGAAGGAGTCCACCGCGAACAGCGGGGTCGTCCGGCCGCCGTCCTCCAGGCTCGGCGCCTCGACGTCGTAGACGATCCGCTGCACCAGCTGCGGTATGGCCTGGAAGCCGTTGCCGCAGTTGCCCTGGGCGTCGGCGAACGCCACGTGGGTGCGGTGGTTGGCGCTGTCGATGTTGCGGCCGTCCCAGCAGCTCTGGAACTTGAAGGTGCGCACCACGTCACTGCCGTCGGGGCAGAGCGGGTACTTGTCCTTCAGCTGGCGGTCCTCGAAACCGGTGCAGCTCCACGAGGCGTTGGCGTTGGCCGTGCCGTTCACGAACGCCTTGGCGTCACCGGTGATGATGCGCAGCAGCCGCGGCATCTCGACGACCTCGCCGCGCGGGTTGCCCACGAACGTCATCTCGGCCTGCTCGGGCGTGACGATCTCGCCGGCGTTGCCCTCGATGCCGCCGCCGGGCGCGTCGGCGTCCTGCTCCTGCGTGCCGTTCTGCAGGCGCAGGACGGGCCAGAAGTAGGAGGACCGGTCGCCCTGGTC
Source organism: Streptomyces sp. CRN 30 (assembly GCF_034105845.1). Classification (NCBI taxonomy): domain Bacteria; kingdom Bacillati; phylum Actinomycetota; class Actinomycetes; order Kitasatosporales; family Streptomycetaceae; genus Streptomyces; species Streptomyces sp. CRN 30. The sequence goes on from NZ_JAVRHI010000509.1 coordinate 7,601, forward strand.
CACGCAGGTCGTCTCGCCGTTCGCGAGGTCGTCGTCGCTCGCGAAGGCGTCGTTGGCCTGGTTGCCGACGTAGTCGTGGAAGTGGTGGGCGCCGTTGGAGACGCCGGGGGCCACGATCACGTTGTCGGAGTTGAACAGGCCGTTCGCGTTCACGCCGCACTCGGTGGTGAAGGTGCCGCGGGAGGCGCCGTCCTCCTGGGCCGGCTCCTGCGCGTCGGGCTGGACGGTGGTGATGTCGACGAAGTCCGCGGCGACCGGACCGTTGCCGGCCTGCCCGCCGTTGCCCTCCTCCTGACCGTCCTGACCGTCCTGACCGTCCTGGCCGTCCTGGCCGTCCTGACCGGCGCCGTCGCTCTGCCCGTCGCCCTGGTTCTGCCCGTTGCCGTCCTGTTCCTGCCCGTTCCCGTCCTGTTCCTGCCCCTCCTGGGCGTCGCCGCCGTCCTGGTTGCCGGAGGCGCGCAGGGTGCACTGAGCGAGGGAGTCGAGGCCCTGGGGGCGTTCCTCCTCGCGTCCGATGGCGAGGGCGATCCGCTCGATCGTGGCGGCCCGCTTCTCCTTCAGCGGGTTCATGATCGCGGAGTCCGCGAAGCCGCTGTCCTGCTGCAGGGCCTGCGTCGAGTCCTGCAGTCGCTGGTAGGCCTCCGCGATCTGCTGGTCCAGGGCCGCCAGTTCCCTGTCGACCTCAGCCCTGGCCGGGTCCGGTACCGACGTCAGCCGGTCGCCGACGTCCGGGCAGTCGATGGTGGCGGCGCCCGACGCCAGGGCCTGGTCGGCACGGGTCTGACCCGGCTGTGCCGAGCCGGTCTCGGAGGCCGTGGCGTACACGTTCGCCGCCATGAGCCCCCCTCCGCCCAGCATCAGCGCGACCGCCGCCAAGGTCGCACGTCGTGGGCCCGTCGGGCGTCTGCGGCTGTTGCGTGCCAAGGGAGTACTCCTACGCTTCGTCGTCGGTCGGCATGACAATCCCCCGGCCGCCTATACGCGGCGGCGCCCCGGTGCGTTCATCCCGCCCCACTGTTTTCCCGGCGCCTCACACACGCGGGCGCACGGGCCGTGGCGGGGCGTGTGCGCAACGGCCGCCCGCCCGATCGGCGTTGACCAGCGCCGACACCGCGCCGTACCGCACATGTGCGCAGGTGGGGAACCCGGTGCCGGACGGGCCCCCACACCCGTGGACCTGACTCGGGGTGAGAGGATGGTGACCGTGGTGAGGCCGTTGCCCCGCCGACGAGGTGAGGCACCAGACCCGAGGAGCATCCCGACTCGTGCACGACGCACCGATCTACGCCCAGCTGATACGGGAGCGTGGCGACATTCCGCTGCAGACCCGCGAGGAAGCCCGTCGCATCCAGCGGGAGCTCGACCGCGTCCTCAACATGGACGTCACGGGCCTCCCGCCGAGGCCCGCCGCTTCGTCGGCCCCGGCCCTGCCGCCCGCGCCGGGCGCCCACCCCAACGGCGGCTGGTTCACCTGAGGAACACGGGCGCGGTCACGGCGGTGCCGACCCGGTCGGTGCCCGCGGACGTTCCGGACATGCCGTGGGCCCCCGTCCCAGAGGACGGGGGCCCACGGTGAGACCTACGCGAGAAGTGCCGCGTCAGCGGCGGAAGGCGTCCTTCGTCTTCTCCTTGGCCTGACGGGCGTCACCCTTCGACTGCTCCGCCCGGCCCTCCGCGGTCATCCGCTCGTTGCCCACGGCGCGTCCGACCGTCTCCTTGGCCTTGCCCTTGGCCTGCTCCACCTTGCCCTTGGCCTTCTCGTCACCAGCCACAGATCTTCACTCCATCAGTGGTCGACTATGCGTTGCTGCATCGGGTGACCGATCCCGCCGCACTCAAACCCGGGAAGTGGGCCTGCCGCCCCCGGCGCGTGTCGGCGTGGAGCGCACGGGAACCCGTCCGGCCCGCACCCGCCCACACGCACGAGGAGGCCGAGGTGTCCGAGTTCGAGATGACGAAGACGGTGGCGGCACCGGCACGCACGGTGTTCGCGGAGGCCAGTGATCTGAGCGAGAGCAGCCGGTGGATGTCGCCCTCGTTCCACTTCCGCGTCGAGGAGCCGCCGGCCGTGACGGTGGTCGATCCGCCGGAGCACCGCGGCGAACCGGCCCTCGTCCGGGTCGAGGAGGACCAGATGCGCGTCGAGTGGGGCACCCGCGGGTCCGGCCACTACGCCGGGTGGCTGCAGGTGGAGGGGACGGAGGAGGCGCCCAGCGAGGTGATCGTCCACCTGTCGTTCTTCGACGAGGACCAGGCACCGCCGCGCCGGGCGGTGGAGGACGCCCTGCGGCGCAGCCTGGACCGGCTCGGCGAGATCGTCGAGGGCGCCGACCGGGACTGACGCGGCGCTCCGGGGAACCCGGCGTGCATGAACGCACACGAACACCACCCGTCCGGCTCCGTCACCGACCGGGAGACCGTCGAACGCCTCGTCCCCCGCTGGCTGCGGGAGACCGCCGAGCACGACGCCGAGGCCGCGCGGGAGGCGCGCGGCGGCTGGGAGCGGGGCGCCCTGTCGTCGGACGCCGCGCAGGACCTCGCCACCTGGGTGACGGCCCGCGTCACGGACACCGGCTTCAACGAGGACGAGGGGCCCGTCGTCGACGGGCCCCTCCGCATCACCCCGGCCGACAAGGACGCGGTGCACCGCTGGCTCGCCGCTCAGGGCCATCCGGTGTGACCGTGGGCCGTACCCGGGCGGCGGGCACCCGGGTACGGCCACCCGTTCAGCCGTCCGCCGGCTCCGACGGTTCCGACGCCGCCGCGGCGGCCGCGGCCTCGGCCTCCGCCGCGGCCTCGGGGTCACGGTCCGACACCGGCCAGAAGTACGGCAGTTCCTCCGGCACCCCGGCGAACAGCGGCGCGTAGTAGTCCGGGTCCTTGCGGACGAGCGCCGACCGGTGACTGATGTGCAGTGCCGGTTCGCCCAGCCAGGGCGGCAGTTCCCCGGCGGCGGCCAGCTCCTCCTGGGTGCGCACCTGCGCCCCGGGCCGGTACGCGGCGAGGTCGGCCACCAGTTTGGCCGCACAGCTGTCCTGGTGCCCCTGGTCCCGCCAGACGTGGCACATCTGGAGGCCGTAACGGACCAGCGCCTCCTCGTACCCCTTCCACATGCGGACGGCCGGATGGCGGCGCCAGCCGTACCCCGGGACCGTCAGGCCGCGGAGCACCTGGAGCGTCTCCACCCGCTGCTTGCCCAGCCGGCGCATGTCGAGGGCGAGGGCCGACTCCGTGAAGTCGGCATGGGTCAGGAATGTCTGCATGGTCTTGTCCGTACCGCGCCGTCCCGGATCCGTACCGCGCCGCCCCGGAAGCGGCGCGTCATCGCCGCTCGCCGTCGCCGGGGCCGGCGCTGCGGTCCCCCGTCCGGTCACGGCGGGTCAGCAGGGACTGGACGCGCGTCAGCGAGGGCCGGGCGAGGTGCCCGCGCAGCGCGGCGCGCGCGGCGTTGGCGCCCGGCGCCCCGTGCACCCCGCCGCCCGGATGGGCACTGGCCGACGCCAGGTAGAGGTGCTTCACCGGGGTCTCGGGGCGTCCCGTACCCGGCACGGGGCGGAAGACGAGCTGCTGGTGCATGGCGGTGGTACCGCCGTTGATGGCGCCGCCGTGCAGGTTGGCGTTCATGGACTGCAGCGTCGACGGGGCGAGGATCCGGCGGGCGCGGATCCGGGCGCGGAAGCCCGGGGCGAAGCGCTCGACCTGCTGCTCGACCCGGTCGGCGAAGACTTCCCGCTCCTTGTGGTCCCAGGTCCCCGACAGTCCCTCGCCGCCCGCGTCGCCCCTGACCTCGTGCGGCACGTGGGTGTAGGCCCACGCGGACTCGGTGCCCTCGGGCGAGCGGGTGGGGTCGGCCGTCGTCATCTGCCCGAACAGCGTGAACGGCCGGTCCGGGATCTGGCGCATGGCGACCTGGGCGGCGAACCGGGTGAGCTCGTCGACCCCGTCCGCCAGGTGCACCGTGCCCGCCCCCGCGGCCTCGGGGGCCTGCCAGGGGACGGGACCGTCGAGCGCCCAGTCCACCTTGAAGGTGGCGAAGTCCCACTCGAAGCGCCGGATGTCGGCCAGGACCTGCGCGGGCAGGTGGGCACTGTCCACCAGGCCGCCGTACAGGGCTGGGGCGGACACGTCCGCGAGGACGGCGCGCCGGGCCCGCACCGGTTCGCCGTCGGCGGTCCACACCCCGACGGCCCGGCCCTGCCGGACCTCGACGCGGGAGACGCGGGTCCCGCACCGCAGCACACCGCCGCGCTCCTTGAGCCGGCGGACCAGCGCCTCGGTGAGGGCGCCCGAGCCGCCCTCGGGGACGGGGAAGCCGTACGTCTGGCCCAGCATGGACATCAGCCAGCCGAAGCCGCCGCTGCCCGCGGCCTCCGGTGCCAGGTCGGCGTGGAGGGCGTTGCCCGCCAGCAGCAGTCTGCCGCCCTCACCGCGGAACTCCTCCTCGCCCAGGCGTCTCACCGGCAGCACCAGCGATCGGGCCAGCCGCAGCCCGCCGGCGGCGTGCAGCCGGGTGGCGAGTCTCGCCGTCGCCCGCACCGGCGGGAAGGGGGTGAACAGCGCCTTCACGATGTCGGGGCGCAGCCGTTCCCAGACGTCGTGCAGGTCGCGCCACGCGGCGCCGTCCCCGTCGGCGAAGACGTCGAGGGACGCGGCCGTGTCGTCGAGGTCGCGGCCGAGCACGGCGCAGCGGCCGTCGGACACGGGGTGGGCCAGGACGCGCGGCGCGTGGCTCCAGCGCAGGCCGTGCCGGTCCAGGCGGAGCCGGGCGAGCACCGGCGACGCGGCGGCGAGCGGGTAGAACGCGCTGAAGAGGTCGCTGGTGAAGTCGGGGTCGACGCCCTTGTCGTGGCGGACCGCTCCTCCCGGCTCGTCCTGTTCCTCCAGTACCTCGACGCTCCACCCCTCGTCGGCGAGGAGATTGGCCGCGACGAGACCGTTGGGACCGGCTCCGATCACCACGGCGTCCGGCATGATCACTTCCTGTTCCGTCGTACGGGTGGCTTGGGTGCGGGGTGGCGGGGGCGGCCGGTCATGAGGCGCCGACGGGCGCGGCCGACCGGCCGGAGAGGGGCTCGCTCTCGCACACGTCGGCGAGCCGCTTGAGCATGGCGCGGTGCCGGATCGTGATGAACGCCTCCAGGCCGACGTTGTGCAGCGCCCCGCCCACGCCGCTCAGCGGGTGCTCGTCGATGACGACGAGGGTGTCCTCGCCCCAGGGGCGCACCTCGATGGCGATGCGTGCGGTGCCGAGGGGGCCCGCCTGGGCCTCGAGGCCGAGCTCCCGGCCCTCGTCGCAGAACCGGACGACCGTCTGGTTGTGCAGGGTGAGGGGACCGGTGCGGACCTCGTACCGGAGCGCGGAGCCCACCTCGGGCCAGTGGCCGCGCACCGGGTGGGACTCGGCCGTGCCGACGACCCATTCGGCGTAACGGTCGCCGTCGGCGAGAACGGCCCAGACGTCCCGGGGACTTCGCCTGATCAGTCGGTGGCGAGCTGCCAACGGTGCCTCCTAGGACACGCCGTGCGGGGATGGGGACCGGCCCCGGGTTCCCCACCGGTCCGTGGTTCAACCCGGCGGGTTCGTCCGTCCGCCGCTGTCCGGCCGGTCCGCGTCCCCGCCGGGCCCCAGCAGCCCGGTGGGGGCGAGCGGCTGCCGGGCGGCCAGCCGGGGCAGTTCGCGGCGCGTCACGCGCAGGACGACGGGCGGCAGCGCGGTACGGACCGCCTGGACGGCGACGAGCCACCGCGGCACGTACACCGAGGTGCGCCGCCGCTCCACGGCGCGCGCCAGCCGGGCGGCGACCCGCTCCACCGGGAGCGAACGGTCGGAGGGCGGCGGCATCCAGGCGCGCAGTCCGCGCATGACCGGGTACCGGTCGGCGTCGCGGATCATGTCGGTGTCGATCCAGCCGGGGTAGGCGATGCCCACCGCGACGCCGTCGGCGGCCAGTTCGGCCCGCAGCGCGTGGGCGAAGGCCTCCACACCCGCCTTGGACGCGCAGTAGGCGCTCATCATCGGCGCCGCGCCGAGGGAGGCCAGGGAGGCGACCTGGAGGTAGTAGCCCGCCGTGTCCCGCAGGTCGGACAGGAAGGTGCGGGCGGTGAGCGCGCTGCCCACCAGGTCGACGTCGACGGCCCGGCGCCAGGACGCCATGTCCGTGTCGGCGAAGAGGCCGCCCTCGGCGACCCCGGCGTTGGCGACGACGACCGACGGCCGTCCCAGGCGTGCGCGCACCTGCCGGCCGGCGTCCGCCATGGCCGGCTCGTCGGTGACGTCGACCTCCCAGGCCGCCGCCCGGGTGGGCAGTGCGTCCGCGAGGGCCTCCAGCCGCTCCTTCTCGTGTCCCAGCAGGGCGACCCTCGCTCCCCGCCGGGCGAGCTCGTGCGCCAGCGCGGCGCCCAGTCCTCGTGCGGCGCCGGTCACCACCACGGTGCGGTCCCGCAACGGTCCGTGCTCCACCGGCTCCTCCTGTCGGTCGGTCACGCAGGTCCTGTCCGTCATGACACGGGTACGCGTTCCCCTTTCAGCTCTTTCCTCGCTTTTCTCGCTTTCTTCGCTCGCGCTCCTGGTCCCCCACGCTCCCGCGGTCTTCCCCGTCTCGGAGCGCGCGTGGTGGGTACCCGGCGTCGTACGGGGCTGTGGTCGCTCCCCGTAACCAGACAACCTTCCGTCTCGGCGATCGGAGTCTCGCAATGACGCAGAACGCGGATGACGCGGCTATGAGCACGAGCGCAGATCCGCGCGACCTGCGCCCGCTCGGCCTGCGCACCGCACAGCTGAACGGGCGCGGCGTGTACGAGCAGGACGTGCTCGTGCAGGAGCAGGACATCCACGTGCACGAACACGAGCACGAGCTGCCCCGCGACCGCAACCAGGCGATCCTCGAAGCGGCCAAACAGGTCGGCGCGCTGCTGAAACGCCAGGGGCACCCGTTCGCGCTGGCGGGCAGCGTCGCCGTGTACGCGCACGGCGGCAGCGGCAACCTCCAGCACGACGCGGACTTCTGTGTCCGCCCCGAGGACGCCGAAGCGGTGGCCGCCACGCTGCAGGAGGCCGGGCTGCTGGTCTACACACCGCCCGAGGACTGGCTGATCAAGGCCAAGTGCCTCGGCCAGGACGTGGACGTCATCTTCGAACTGGCGCACCAGCCGGTCACCCTGGAGATGCTCGACCGGGCGGAGGAACTGCCCGTCGACTCGGTCCGGATGCCGGTGCTCGCGCCCACCGACCTGATGAGGAGCCTGCTCGGGGCCTTCTCCGAGCACTACTGCGACTTCGGTTCGGTCCTGCCGATCGCGCGGGCGCTGCGCGAGAAGATCGACTGGGCCGAGGTCCGGCGCGACTGCGGTGCGGCGCCCATGCCCGCCGCCTTCCTCTTCCTCCTGGAGCGCCTGGACGTCATCGCCCCGCATGAGGAGCACTGATGAACGAGCACAGCACACCGCGGCAGCCCGCGGGCGACGCCCCGCAGGACCGGAACGTACAGAACCTGGACTACCGCGTCGCCCACCTGCGGGACCGCCTCGCGAAGGGGGACTCCGCGGAGCTCGGCGTGCGGGTCGAGGCCCGCGGTCCGGCCGTCCTGCTCACCGGCACGGTGCCCTCGGCCCAGTGCCGCGACCAGGTCCTCGCGACCGCCGAGGAGGAACTGGCCGGAGTACCGGTCCACAGCGACATCGTGATCGCGGAGACGGACTCTCCCGACCACGCGGAGGAGCTCGCATGATCAGGGTCGCAGCCGTAGGAGACATCCACATGGGGCCCGAGAGCCAGGGAGTGCTCCGGCCCGCGTTCGACACCCTGCCCGACTGTGCCGACATCCTGCTGCTGGCCGGCGACCTCACCCGGCACGGCACGCCGGAGGAGGCCCGGGTCGTGGCCGAGGAGGTCAGGGGCCTGCCCGTCCCGGTCGTCGCCGTCCTGGGCAACCACGACCACCACGACGACCGGCCCGAGGAGGTCACCGAGATCCTCCAGGACGCGGGCGTGCACGTGCTGGAGGGACGGGCGACCGTCGTGAGCACCGCCCACGGCCGGATCGGCGTGGCCGGCACCAAGGGCTTCGGGGGCGGTTTCGTGGGCCGCAGCGCCGGGGAGTTCGGCGAGCCGGTCATGAAGGAGTTCGTGCGGTACTCCCGCCGCTGCGCCGACGGGCTGCGCCGGTCCCTGGAGGAGCTGGGCGAGCAGGGCTGCGACGCCCGCGTCGCCCTCACCCACTTCTCCCCCGTCGCCGAGACGCTGGCCGGCGAACCACTGGAGATCTACCCGTTCCTCGGCAGCTACCTGCTGGCGGAGGCGATCGACACGGCGGGCGCGGACCTCGCGGTCCACGGGCACGCCCACGCCGGCTCCGAGCACGGGATGACCAGCGGCGGCGTCCGGGTGCGCAACGTGGCGCAACCGGTCATTCGGCGCGCCTTCAACGTGTACCACCTGCAGACCCCCGAGCCCGAACCGGCCGCGGCACCCGCCGGCGGCGGGCACGCGTGGCAGTCGGCCGAGGACCCCGCGCCGGGGTTCATGACGTGACGGTGTGACAGCCCGGCCGAGCGCTCCGGCCCGTCCGCCGCGACGACGGGCCGGAGCGCTTCGTCCTGCCCGTCGGGCGGGGCGGATGACAGACTGACGCAATGGAAGAACGCGTAATCGAGAGATCGGGTCAGTGGGTGTCGGCCGTGGGTCTCGGCACCTGGCAACTGGGCGCCGACTGGGGCGACGTGGACGACCGGGAGGCCCAGTCGGTGCTGGAGGCGGCGGCCGAGTCCGGGGTGACCTTCTTCGACACGGCCGACGTGTACGGGGACGGGCGCAGCGAGCAGACCATCGCCGGCTTCCTGCGGAGCCGGCAGGACCTGCACGTGCTGGTCGCCACGAAGATGGGCCGCCGGGTCGAGCAGATCCCCGAGAACTACGTCCTGGACAACTTCCGCGAGTGGAACGACCGTTCGCGGCGCAACCTCGGCGTGGACTGCGTCGACCTGGTGCAGCTGCACTGCCCGCCGACGTCCGTCTACTCCTCGGACGCGGTGTTCGACGCCCTGGACAAGCTCGTCGAGGAGGAGCGCGTCTCCGCGTACGGCGTGAGCGTGGAGACCTGCGCGGAGGCGCTCACCGCGATTCGGCGGCCGGGCGTGGCGAGCGTGCAGATCATCCTCAACCCGTTCCGGATGAAGCCGCTGCTGGAGGTCCTGCCGGCGGCCCAGGAGGCGGGCGTGGGCATCATCGCGCGGGTGCCGCTCGCCTCCGGCCTGCTGTCGGGGAAGTACACCAAGGACACGGTCTTCGCCGAGAACGACCACCGCACGTTCAACCGGCACGGTGAGTCCTTCGACCAGGGCGAGACCTTCTCCGGTGTCGACTACGCGACGGGGGTCGAGGCGGCCGCCGAGTTCGCGGCCCTCGTCCCCGAGGGGTACACCCCGGCCCAGCTGGCGCTGCGCTGGATCGTCCAGCAGCCGGGCGTCACCACCGTCATCCCCGGTGCCCGCTCCCCCGAGCAGGCCCGGGCCAACGCGGCCGCCGCCAAGCTCCCGCCGCTGACCGACGAGACGCTCGCCGCGGTCCGCGACCTGTACGACCGCCGGATCAAGGAGCAGGTCGAGGGCCGCTGGTAGTCCCGCCCGCACGGCACGGCACGAGAACACGGCGCAGGAGCAGCCTCGCGGGCTGCTCCTGCGCCGTGTCCGGGTACGGCCCCTCGGCCGGCGGTCAGATGCGGCCGCCGGTCCACCGTGTGACGGGGCCGTACGAGTGACGCTCCGCGCGGCGGCCCACCGCGTAGGACGCGGCGGTCAGCACGGTGACGCCCGCTCCCACGCCCGCGGCGATCAGCTTGCGGTGCTTCAGCACCGTCCAGGCCGTCTTCGCGGTGGCCGCCACCTGCCCCGAGGCCGTGACGATGGCCTGACGGCCCGTCTCGACGCCCTTGGCCGCGGCCTGCGCGGCCCCGGACGTCACCTCGGCCGACCGCTCGGCGGCGGACGTGGTGGCCGACTTGGCCGCCGACGTCGCGCCCTCCGCCTTCGCGGCGGCGGTCTTCGCGGACCGGGAGGCGGGAGCCGTCGCCTTGTCCGTGGCCTGTCGGGCCTTGGACGCGGCCGTCCGCGTGGATTCGGTCTTCCGGCTCGTGTTCTCGTTCGCTCCACTCATGGACACCGCTTTGCCGCTCGCCCGGACCGCAAACACGGTGATTCACACGGCACTTGCGAGAGTGTGGAGGGCTTCCGCCGGCTCCCGCGCACCCGCCACGCCCTCCCGCCCGCGCGCCCGCCCACCGCTACCGTCCGGATTCCACTCGTCACTCCCCGTACAGGCGCGGCGTTCACCACGTGCCGGTCCGTGTCGGCTGCCGCAGCCTGGATACGCGATCCGACAGCAACTTGTCCCCCCGCGGAAGGCCATCGACCTCATGGGCAGCCAGCGACACGACGCGACGCCGGGCGGCGACTCCGCCACGGCCACGGCGGACCGTCACCACTCCGACGTGACCCTCCACGTCAACGGCACACCACGGACCCTGACGCTGGACCACCGGCGCGCGCTGCTGGACGTCCTGCGGGAGGACCTGGACCTCACCGGCGCCAAGAAGGGCTGCGACCACGGCCAGTGCGGCGCCTGCACGGTCCTGGTCGACGGCCGCCGGGTCAACAGCTGCCTGCTGCTCGCCGTCTCGCTCGACGGGAGTGAGGTCGTCACCGTGGAAGGACTCACCGACGGGTCCGGCGGCGGGAACGAGGCGGACGGCGCGGACGGCGCGGGCATCCACCCCCTCCAGCAGGCGTTCCTCGACCGTGACGCCTTCCAGTGCGGCTACTGCACGCCCGGGCAGATCTGCTCCGCCCTGGGGGCGATCGACGAGGCCGCGGCGGGCCACCCGTCGCACGTCACCGATCCCGGCACACCCTCGGGCGCTCCGGTGCCACTGGACCGGGACGAGATCCGCGAGCGGCTCAGCGGCAACCTCTGCCGCTGCGGCGCCTACCCGCACATCGTCGACGCGGTCGAGGACGTGATCCGGTGAAGGCGTTCGCGTACGTACGGGCCGGCAGCGTCGAGGAGGCGGCCGAGGCGTACGCGTCCCGCCCCGGCGCCCGGTACCTCGGCGGGGGCACCAACCTCGTCGACCTGATGAAACTGGGTGTGGAGGAGCCGCCCGCCCTCATCGACGTCGGCCGGCTGCCCCTGGACACGGTGGAGGAGCTGCCCGACGGCTCGTTGCGCATCGGGGCCACGGTCCGCAACAGCGACGCGGCCGCTCACCCCGCCGTGCGGGACCGCTGGCCGGCCCTGTCCCAGGCACTGCTCGCGGGCGCCTCGGGCCAGCTGCGCAACGCGGCGACGACCGGCGGCAACCTGCTCCAGCGCACGCGCTGCCCGTACTTCCAGGACGTCTCCAAGCCCTGCAACAAGCGGCAGCCGGGCAGCGGCTGCGCCGCCCGCGGGGGCGTCCACCGTGACCACGCGGTCCTCGGGCACTCCGAGCACTGCATCGCCACCCACCCCTCCGACATGGCGGTGGCCCTCGCGGCCCTCGACGCCCGGATCGAGCTGTACGGGGCACGGGGCGCGCGGAGCGTGCCCGCGGCCGGGTTCCACCGGCTGCCCGGTGAGCACCCGGAGCTGGACACCGAGATCCGTCCCGGCGAGCTCGTCACGGGGGTGGTGCTGCCGGCCGCCACGGCCGGGCTGCCGTCCGCGTACCGCAAGGCCCGCGACCGCGCCTCGTACGCCTTCGCCCTCGCCTCCGTCGCCGCCGTCCTCCGTGTCGAGGACGGGGTGGTCCGGCACGTGGGCATCGCCTTCGGCGCGCTGGCGCACCGGCCGTGGCGGGCCGAGCGGGCGGAGGCCGCGCTGCTGGGCGCGGCCCCCACCAGGGACGCCTTCGAGCACGCCCTCGATCTGGAGCTCGAGGCCGCCGAGCCGTTCCCGGACAACGCCTACAAGGTGCCCCTGGCCCGCAACGTCGGCGTGGACGTCCTGACCCGCCTGGCACCGCCCACCGCGTCCTGACCCCCTCGCGTCGGCACGCGTCGGCACGCTTCGAAGGTCCGAAGGAGAATCCCATGGCCGACTCCCCGGCCCACCCCTTGGCCAACCCGATGGCCACCCCCATGGCACAGCCGCACACCGCCACCGGCGCTCCCGCCGAGCGCCGGGAAGGGCGGCAGAAGGTCACCGGCACCGCCCGCTACGCCGCCGAGCACCACCTGCCCGGGCGGGCCCACGCCTGGCCCGTGCAGGCCACGGTCGCCCGCGGCCGCGTCCGCGCCGTCGACACGGCGGGCGCCCTCGGCATGCCGGGCGTCCTCACCGTGCTCACCCACGAGGACGCGCCCCGGCTGGCCGAGCCGGACGACCCCACCCTCGCCGTCCTGCAGGACGCCCGGGTGCCGCACCACGGCTGGTTCGTCGCCCTGGTGGTCGCCGAGACCCTGGAGCAGGCGCGCGCCGCCGCCGCAGCGGTCCGCGTCCACTACGCGGAGGAGGAGCACGACGTGACCCTCACCGAGGACCATCCCGCCTCCTACGCCCCCGAGGAGGCCAACGGCGGGCAGCCCGGCACCCGGGAGCGCGGCACGCCCGACGCCGGCTTCGCCGCCGCGCCCGTCCGGGTCGACGCCTGCTACCGGGTGCCGCCCCTGCACAACCACCCGATGGAGCCGCACACGTCCACCGCCCACTGGGACGGGGAGCGGCTCGTCGTGCACACCTCCAGCCAGGGCACCACGAAGGTGCGGCAGACGCTCGCCACCCTGTTCGAGCTGCCGGAGCAGCGGATCACCGTCACCGCCGAGCACGTCGGCGGCGGCTTCGGGTCGAAGGGGACGCCACGTCCGGACGTGGTGCTGGCCGCGATGGCCGCCCGGCGGGCCGGCCGTCCCGTCACCGTGGCCCTCCCCCGCCGCCAGCTCGCCACCGTCGTGGGACACCGCGCCCCCACCCTGCAGCGCCTCCGCCTCAGCGCCGGCCGGGACGGCCGGCTGACCTCCCTCATCCACGAGGTCGCCACCCACACCTCGCAGATCAAGGAGTTCGTCGAGCAGGCCGCCGTGCCGTCCCGCGTCATGTACGGCTCGCCGCACAGCCGCACCTCCCACCGGGTGACGCCGCTGGACGTGCCGAGCCCGTCCTGGATGCGCGCGCCGGGCGAGGCGCCGGGGATGTACGCCCTGGAGTCGGCCATGGACGAACTGGCCGGTGAGCTCGGCATGGACCCCGTCGAGCTGCGGATCGTCAACGACACGGACCGCGAGCCCGACAGCGGCAGGCCGTTCAGCAGCAGGCACCTGGCGGACTGCCTGCGGGAGGGCGCCCGCCGCTTCGACTGGGCGGGCCGGGAGGCCCGGGCGCGGGCCTCCACCGGGGAGCTGCTGGTGGGGTCCGGCGTGGCATCCGCCACGTACCCGGTCATGGTGTCGCCGTCCACCGCGACCGCGCACGCCCTGCCCGACGGCTCCTTCGTCGTCCGGGTCAACGCGGCCGACATCGGTACGGGTGCCCGCACCGTGCTCGCCCAGGTCGCCGCCGACGCGCTGGGCGTCCCGCTGGAGCGGGTGCGCACCGAGGTCGGCAGCAGCGACCTGCCCGCGGCCCCGCTGGCCGGCGGGTCGTCCGGCACGGCGTCCTGGGGCTGGGCCGTGCACGAGGCGTGCACCCGGCTGGCGGGCCGGCTGGCCGCCCACACCGGGCCCGTCCCCGCGGACGGGCTGAGCTCCCGCGCCGACACCAGCGGCACGGCGGACGCGGAGAGCGACTACGCCCGGCACGCCTTCGGCGCGCACTTCGCGGAGGTCGCCGTCTCCACGGTCACCGGGGAGGTCCGGGTGCGCCGGCTGCTGAGCGTGTACGCCGCCGGCCGCATCCTGAACGCGCGCACCGCGCGTTCCCAGTTCGTCGGCGGCATGGTCATGGGACTGGGTATGGCGCTGACCGAGGGCAGCACGGTGGACCCGGCCTTCGGTGACTTCGCCGAGCGCGACCTCGCCTCCTACCACGTGCCCGTCCACGCCGACGTGCCCGCGATCGAGGCGCACTGGATCGACGAGGACGACCCGCACCTCAACCCGATGGGCAGCAAGGGCATCGGTGAGATCGGCATCGTCGGCTCGGCCGCGGCCATCGGCAACGCCGTCCACCACGCCACCGGGGTCCGCTTCCGCGAGCTGCCGCTCACGCCGGACCGCATCCTGACCGCCCTGCGGGAACAGCAGCACGCGGGACACGTGGCCATAATGTGATCCACCTGCCGGTGGTCCCGTCCGCGGGCGTCTGACGTGGGCGGACCATACTGGGAGGCGCATCCGACGTCCATCCGCTCCGTCTGCTCAGAGAGAACCATGGCGAAATCCCCCGCTGCCCCTGCCACGGCACCCGACAGCGTCTGGCTGGCGCGCGGGCACCATACGGGCTCCCCCGCCGAGGAGCTGGTCCGCCGCCGTCTGGCGGAGCTGAAGAGCGCCGGGGTGATCCACGACCACCTGGAGTTCGACGACCCGGAGGAGACGGCCGGCCGGCACGTCTTCGAGGCCCGATGGCTGGTCGCCGGCGACATAGTGGTACGGGCACGCCTCACGGTGGAGCCGCCGGACGGCGAGGGCGCACAGGAGTGGGTGCTCGCGGCGGAGGCGGAGTGGTCCTGGAAGCTGGACTGGATCTCACCCGCCACCGTCTTCTGGCCCGAGGAGCCCGTCGGCGGGTCCGCCGCCTGGGACCAGGACGTGGTGGCGGGGCTCCGCCTGCGCGGTACGAACCGGCTGCCCACGGACGAGAAGCAGCTGCGCCGCCTGCTCAAGGACTGCGTCCGGCAGAGCTGGAACATCCACGTGGTCGTCCACGAGGCCATGACCCCGGACGAGCGGGGGCTGCGGCCGCTGGCACCGCTGCTGCCGCCCGGGCTGCGGCACCGCGTCGTGGAGCACCGGGCCGCCCCGGACCAGTTCCAGGTCGTCAACTGGGCCCTCGGTGACCTGGGCGTACGGGTGCCGCGCGGCGGTGCCGTCGTCCTGCCGGGCACGCCCGCGCGGCCCGGTTACGACGCCGAGGACTTCGCGGTCCGCACCGTGTTCCTGGACGGCTCGGAACCCACCGAGCTCATCGACACGGTGGTGCGGTACGCCTCCCTGCCCAGACCGCTGCCCGCGTGGGCCGGGGAGGCCGTCACCGAGCTGCGCGAGCAGTGGCACCTGCTGACGGTCGAGGAGGAGCTGGACCACGCCCGCCGTCTCGTGGCCGCGTACGCGGAGGCCCTGGAGGCCATGACGAAGTCGCGGGACCTGTACCGGGAGGCCGCCGACCGGGCCCACGAGGCGCTGGCCGCGTACCGGGAGGAGGGCCCCGGACCGGTCCCGGCGCCGCGCGAGGAGCCCCGTCCACGTGAACGTTTCTCCCTGCGCACGCTGGCGAAGCCCCTGGAGCGTGCGCGGGCCGGGCTGCTCGGCACGCCGGGCGACGGGGACGCACCCGCCGCCGCCCCGTCCGCACCCGCACCCGAGCGCGAGGAGGTCAAGGAGAGCACGTAACATGAGGCGGCAGTGACCTCTGGTCACGGTTGGCCATAAGCGCGGTTGATGAGGTCATAGATCAGACCTGCATACCAGCTTAGGTTCACCTTAGTTTAGGGTTGCCCACGAGTCGTCTTTCATCGCTCGAAGGGAACCTGATCATGTCCCGCCCCCTGCGGGTAGCCATTGTCGGAGCCGGCCCCGCCGGGATCTACGCCGCCGACGCGCTGCTGAAGTCCGACGTGGCCGCCGGCCCCGGTGTCTCCATCGACCTCTTCGAGCGGATGCCCGCGCCGTTCGGACTGATCCGTTACGGCGTCGCCCCCGACCACCCCCGCATCAAGGGCATCATCACCGCCCTGCACCAGGTGCTCGACAAGCCGCAGATCCGTCTCTTCGGCAACGTCGACTACCCGCGGGACATCAGCCTGGACGACCTGCGCGCGTTCTACGACGCGGTGATCTTCTCCACCGGCGCGACGGCCGACCGCGCGCTGGACATCCCCGGTATCGAGCTGGCCGGCTCCTACGGCGCCGCCGACTTCGTCTCCTGGTACGACGGCCACCCCGACGTACCGCGCACCTGGCCGCTGGAGGCCGAGAAGGTCGCCGTCCTCGGCGTCGGCAACGTCGCCCTCGACATCGCGCGCATCCTCGCCAAGACGGCGGACGAGCTGCTGCCGACCGAGATCCCGGCCAACGTCTACGAGGGCCTGAAGGCCAACAAGGCGCTGGAGGTGCACGTCTTCGGGCGCCGCGGCCCGGCGCAGGCCAAGTTCAGCCCGATGGAGCTGCGGGAGCTGGACCACTCCCCCAACATCGAGGTCGTCGTCGACCCCGAGGACATCGACTACGACGACGGCTCGATCGCCACCCGGCGCGGCAACAAGCAGGCCGACATGGTCGCCAAGACCCTGGAGAACTGGGCGATCCGCGATGTCGGCGACCGGCCGCACAAGCTGTTCCTGCACTTCTTCGAGTCGCCCGTCGAGATCCTCGGCGAGGACGGCCGCGTCGTCGGCCTGCGCACCGAGCGCACGGAGCTGGACGGCACCGGCAACGTCAAGGGCACCGGCACCTTCAAGGACTGGGACGTCACCGCGGTCTACCGGGCCGTCGGCTACCTCTCCGACAAGCTGCCCAAGCTGCCCTGGGACGTCGCGACCGGCACGGTGCCCGACGAGGGCGGCCGGGTGATCGAGGAGGGCGGCGCCCACCTGCAGTCGACCTACGTCACCGGCTGGATCCGCCGGGGTCCGGTGGGTCTGATCGGTCACACCAAGGGCGACGCCAACGAGACGGTCGCCAACCTGCTGGACGACTACCGCAACGACCGGCTGCACACGCCCACCGCGCCCGACCCGGGGGCCGTGGACGCCTTCCTCGGCGAGCGGAACGTCCGCTTCACCACCTGGGACGGCTGGTACAAGCTGGACGCCGCCGAGAAGGCGCAGGGCGAGCCGCACGGCCGCGAGCGCGTGAAGTACGTCGAGCGTGAGGACATGCTCCGGGAGAGCGGCGCGTAGCTCCGCCCGACCTCGTGACCGCTCGGCCGCTGGAAGGCGGGACCCTCGCCGGGTCCCGCCTTTCGCGTACCGGCCGGGTCACGGCATAAGGTCGGAGGATGGCTAGGTACTTCGACGTGCACCCGGACAACCCCCAGCAGCGCACCATCCGTCAGGTCGCCGACAGCATCCGTGAGGGGGCGCTCGTCGCGTACCCCACGGACTCCTGCTACGCCCTCGGGTGCCGACTCGGCAGTCGTGACGGCATCGAGCGGATCCGGACGATCCGGCACCTCGACGACCGGCACCACTTCACCCTCGTCTGCGAGAACTTCGCCCAGCTGGGGCAGTTCGTCCGCGTCGACAAGGACGTGTACCGCACCATCAAGGCGGCGACGCCCGGCAGCTACACCTTCATCCTGCCCGCGACGAAGGAGGTGCCGCGCCGGCTCCTGCACCCGAAGAAGAAGACCGTCGGGGTGCGCATCCCCGACCACACCGTCACCCAGGCCCTGCTCGCCGAGCTCGGCGAACCGCTGCTGTCGAGCACCCTGCTGCTGCCCGACGAGGACGAGCCGCTGACCCAGGGCTGGGAGATCAAGGAGCGCCTCGACCACGTGGTGGACGCGGTGGTCGACTCCGGCGACTGCGGCACCGAACCGACGACGGTCATCGACTTCTCCGAGGGCGAGCCCGAGATCGTACGGCGGGGGGCGGGCGACACCTCACGGTTCGAGTGAGGGGACGCCCCGCGCCCGGCCGGGGCCCCGTTCAGGTCTGCCGCAGCGGCGCGTACGCGTCGGCGTCCAGGCCGAACGTCCAGGCCACCCCCTCCCGGGCGGTGCGCGTCGTGGGCGGCACCCGCAGCCAGTAGGTGCGGTTCGTGCCGTCCGGTTCGGGCGTCGCGTTGACGACCTCGACCATGACCACGTCCTCGTCGCCGGGCAGGGGTATCCGCCAGAGCACCCCCGCCTCGTCGCGGTGCACCGGCTCCGCCCCGGACTCCTCGAGGTACCGGTCGTAGCCGTAGTGCTCGAGCATCACGCGGCGCAGTTCGGCGTTCTCCTCCGCCCGGACGCGCTCCGGGGTCAGCGCGCCGAGCCCGTCGAGGAACTCACCGGGCACGGGCATCCCGCGCCAGGCGTACAGGGCGAATCCGTCGGCGTGGGCGAGGGCGGGGCCGTCGCCGCGGTCCAGGCGGCCAGCCTCGTCGCGGTGGAGCGCGGTGGGCCGCTCGCTGACCACCGCCACGTTCTCGTACGGCCACCACCAGCCTGCCGTGCGGGCCACCTCGGCCAGTCCGCGCAGTGGAGACTTTGGGCCGGTGTCGAAGGCGGACAGCCAGGCGGCTTCGTGCTGGCCGAGGACCGCGTCCAGCAGGAGCAGCCGGATGCGGGACTCCGCCTCCCGGTCCGGCTGCGGGACCAGCTCCTCGACGACGCCCCGGCGGACACGGTCGACGAGCGGGCGGGTGGCCTCCCACAGGCCGGCGCCCGTGGCGCGCCAGTGGCCGGCCCAGCCCGCCGGCCCCAGCTCCCCGTGGAGACGGTCGCGTGCGGCGGCCATCGGCGCGGTGCGGAGCGCGTCGCGCACACTCGCCCCCTTCTCCGGCAGCGGCTCACCGTCCCCGGACCGCTCCCCCGACAGCAGCCGCACCGCCTCCAGCGGTGAGCGGGCCCAGACGATCCGCGCGGGCTCGTCGAGCCCCGCCGACCGGTAGGCGAGCTCGACACCGGCCTCCGCCGCCGCCCGGTCCCCCGGTCCCGTGGCCGCCGCCACCGTCCGCCACGCCGACTGCTCCGTCACGCCGTTCTCCTCCTCGGTGTACATGTCCCGTTCCCGTGATCTGACGCTGTGTCAGTCCGCGACGATCCGTACCGAACCCGGCACGTACTCGCGCTGCCGCACGACCCGGTACCAGCCCTTCGGCAGGGAGATCGCCGCGTGCTCCTCGTGCACCACCCGCGCGCCCTCCGGGACGTGCAGCAGCATCGGCCCGGCACCGTTCGACTCACGGATCAGCCGGCCCGGGCCCACCACGGCGTGGGCGTGCCCGGTGACCTCGCCGAGGGCGAGCACGAGCCGGCCGCGGGTGTCGCGGGGCTCCGTGGGCGCGCCGCCCGCCTGTTCGGGAACGGCGTCCGCCGCCAGCGGAACGATCAGGACGTCACCTTGCCGGTACATGGGTCTCCCTGCGGTCGGGGCACGTGATGTGCCATGCCGAGGACCGTAGGGGAAGCCACTGACAATCGCCCTTCGGCGGGGTCCGGTGATCGCGTTGTCAGTGGGGCTTGGTAGAACTCCCCTACCCGGTCGGCAGGTTCGCTCCGGGTTCGACGCGTTGGACTGTCGTCCACCGACACGGAACGAGGAACGGGCGCACATGATCGGTGACCACCTGCAGGAGTTCCACGGCCTGCCCGCCTTCGACTTCCCGGACGGGGAGGACGGTCCCGTGGACCCCGCCGGACTGCCGGCCCCGGAGTCGGTGGCCTGGTACGTCCGCGGGGACATCTACGGCAGCGGCGAGAGCTGGGAGAAGGCCTTCGAGCGGTTCCGGACCGCCGTCGACACCACCCGCGTGCGCGCGCTGATCGTGGGCGTCTGGGGCGAGGCGTACGACGGAGGCCCGGAGGAGGTGATCGAGGCACTGGTGCAGGCTCACGATCGACTGCCCGCGCTGCGCGCACTGTTCCTCGGCGACATCACCTACGAGGAGAGCGAGATCTCCTGGATCGCACAGGGCGACGTCACCCCGCTGCTGCGGACCTTCGGGGAACTGGTGGAGCTCGGCGTGCGCGGCGGCAACGACCTGAGACTGGGCCCGGTCCGCCACGAGCGGCTGCGCACGCTGCGGGTGGAGACCGGCGGCATGCCCGCCGAAGCCGTCCGCGGGGTGGCGGCCAGCGACCTGCCCGCCCTGGCACACCTGGACCTGTGGCTGGGCACCCCGGAGTACGGCGGCGACGCCGAGGTCGGCGACCTGGAGCCGATCCTGGCGGGCACCCGCCTGCCTTCCCTGAAGTACCTCGCCCTGCGCAACAGCGAGATGCAGGACGACATCTGCGCGGCCCTCGCCGCCGCACCCGTGGTCGCCCGGCTCGACGTCCTCGACGTCTCGATGGGCACGCTGTCGGACGACGGCGCGTCCGCGTTGCTGACGGGCCAGCCGCTCACCCACCTCAAGGCGCTGGACATGCACTACAACTACCTCAGCGAGGCGATGTGCATCCGGCTGCGGGACTCGCTGGTACCGGCTGGTGTGAAGGTCGACACCGACCCCGACGACGCGAGGGACGACGGTGGCGACGACGACGGGCGCTACGTGTCGGTGGGCGAGTAGCGCACCCGCGCGGCGGACGACGCACCGGCGAGGAACGGCACATGACGAAGGAGCGCACGCACATCGTGACCACGGGGAACGACCTGCGGGACCTGCACGGCCTGCCCACTTTCGCATTCCACGTCCCGGAGGAGACGGCCGGACCCTTCGACCCCTCCGGTTCGCCGGCACCCGATGCGGTGGCCTGGAGGATCGGGACGGAGGGACACGACCGCTGGAGGTGGGAGGACCTCTTCGCCCGCTTCCTGGACACCGTCGACACGACGCGGGTGCGCGCGCTGATCGTGGGTTCCTGGGGCACTCCGTCCCAGGCGGGCCCCCAGGAGGCGATCGAGACGCTGGTGGCGGCGCGTGGCCGGCTGCCCGCCCTGCGGCGGCTCTTCCTCGGTGAGTTCGACCACGAGGTGAGCGAGATCTCCTGGACCCAGCAGGGCGACGTCACCCCGCTGCTGGAGGCCTTCGGCGAGCTGGAGGACTTCGGCGTGCGCGGTGGCGACGGGCTGCGCATCGGCCCCCTGCGGCACGAGCGGCTGCGCAGGCTGAAGGCGGAGACCGGCGGCATGTCCGCCGAGACGGTCCGTGGGGTGGCCGCCTCGGACCTGCCCGCCCTGGAACACCTGGACCTGTGGCTGGGCACCCCGGAGTACGGCGGCGACGCCGAGGTGAGCGACCTCGCGCCGCTCCTGGACGGCACCCGGTTGCCCGCCCTGAAGTACCTCGCGCTGCGCAACAGCGAGATGCAGGACGACATCTGCGCGGCCCTCGCCGCCGCACCCGTGGTCGCCCGGCTCGACGTCCTCGACGTCTCGATGGGCGTCCTGACCGACGACGGCGCCACCGCCCTGCTCACCGGCCAGCCGCTCACCCACCTCAAGGCGCTGGACATGCACCACAACTACCTCAGCGACGCCATACGCGCCCGTCTGCACGACGCCCTGGAACCGGCCGGGGTCCAGGTGAACACCGACCCCGACGGCGCGGAGGACGACGAGGACGAGGAGGACGGCGAGGTCTGGCGCTACGTGGCGGTGGGCGAGTAGCGCGACGCGCACGGCGAACGGAGGGAGGGAGGTCAGCGTGGTCGAGTCGTACAGGTGGGCGGTCGTCGGCAACGGGGGGAACCGGCGGGTGGAGATGTTCACCGAGGCGGCGCGGGCCGCCGGGACCGGCACGCCCCGCCTCGTGGAGTGGCGCGACGTCCTGCGCGACGGCGGCCACGCCTTCGCGGACGACGAGATCGTACGGCTTGACTCGCCGGGCGAGGACGCGGAGGTGGACCGGCACTTGCGCGGGGCCGCCGAGCCCACGCGCGTGGAGGGTTCCGCCCGCTGGTACGCCCGCTTCCTGGCGGCCGTCCGCTCCTTGCGGGGCGGGGTGCGGCTGGACGACCCGGACGAGCTGGCCGTGCTGTTCGACAAGCGGCTGTGCCACGCCCGGCTGACGGCGGCGGGTGTGCCGGTGCCGCCGTCGCCCACCTCCGGCGGGACGCTGCCGGTGCGCGGCTGGGCCGACGTGCGGGCGGCGATGCGGGAGCACGGCATGCCGCGCGTCTTCGTGAAGCCGGCCCACGGCTCCTCCGCGTCCGGTGTGCTGGCCGTGGAGACGGGGGCCGGCGGGCGGATCAGGGCGACGACGTCGGTGGAGGCGACGCCGGGTGGGCTGCACAACTCGCTGCGGGTGCGCCGCTACACCGGCGAGCGCGAGATCGCCGGCATCGTGGACGCGCTGGCACCCGACGGCCTGCACGTCGAGCGCTGGCTGCCCAAGGCCTCCCTCGGCGGCCGGGCCGCGGACCTGCGGGTGGTGGTCGTGGCGGGCCGGGCCACCCACGCCGTCGTCCGCACCAGCCGTACCCCGCTGACCAACCTCCACCTGGGCGGGGCGCGCGGCGACCCGGCGGCGGTCGTCGCGCTGGCGGGCGACAACTGGGCCCGGGCGCTGGCCGTCTGCGAGGAGGCCGCGGCCTGTTTCCCGCGCACGCTGTGCGTCGGCGTCGACCTGCTCCCGGCGACCGGCTGGCGGCGGTTCGCCGTCGGCGAGGTCAATGCCTTCGGTGATCTGCTGCCCCGGCTGACCGGCCTCCCGGGCGGCCCCGCGGAGGGGCTGGACACCTACGCGGCGCAGATCGCCGCCGCGCGGACGGCCGTCCCCCTCTCCCCTCCCACCCCCCGGCACCGCCCCGAACCCGAACCGAGGAACGACCATGCACGTCCCTGAACCCGCGCCGCAGGCCCCCGACATGAACGAGGTGGTGGGCCGCGACGACCTGCTTCTGCTCACCCTCGACACCCTGCGGTACGACGTGGCGGTGGAGCTGACCGCCGCCGGGCGGCTGCCGCACCTGGCCGCCCACCTGCCGGGCGGCACCTGGGAGAAGCGGCACGCGCCCGGCAACTTCACCTACGCCTCGCACCAGGCGATGTTCGCGGGCTTCCTGCCGACGCCCGCGGCGCCCGGACCGCACCCCCGGCTGTTCGCGGCGCGGTTCGCCGGCAGTGAGACCACCGCGGGCCGCACCTTCGTCTTCGACACCCCGGACCTCGTGTCGGCGCTCGCCGGGCACGGCTACCGCACGGTGTGCATCGGGGGTGTCGGCTTCTTCAACCGGCAGGGCGCGCTCGGCAGCGTGCTGCCGGGACTGTTCCAGGAGAGCCACTGGGAACCGGAGTTCTCCGTCGCGTCCCCGACCTCGTTCGAGGCGCAGGTGGACCGCGCCGAACGGATCGTCACCGCCCTCCCCGCCGACCAGCGGCTGTTCCTCTTCCTCAACGCCTCGGCGCTGCACCAGCCCAACTGGTTCCACCTGCCGGGCGCGACCCGCGAGGCGGGCGACACCCTTCAGACCCACGCGGCGGCGCTGGAGTACATCGACCGGCACGTCGGCCGGCTGTTCGCCGCGATGGGCTCGCGCCGCCGCTGCTTCGCCGTCGTCTGTTCCGACCACGGGACCACGTACGGGGACGACGGATACACGGGGCACCGCCTCGGCCACGAGGCCGTGTGGACCGTCCCCTACGCCCACTTCTTCCTGGAGCCGTCCGCATGACCGCCCCCACCACCCCCGCCGTCGCCCTCGCGCCCGCCGCGACCCGGCCGCCCCGCCCGTACCAGCACTACGTCTACGCCTACCCGCACAAGACGGCCTACCGGCCCCTGGAGCCCGCACCCCGGCTCGCGGACCTCTGGTCCGGGGAACCGAGGCAGGCCCTCTCCCTCTACGCGCACATACCGTTCTGCGAGGTGCGCTGCGGCTTCTGCAACCTGTTCACCCGCATCGGCGCCCCCGGCGACCTGACCCGCCGTTACCTGGACGCCCTGGAGCGGCAGGCGGTCGCCGTCCGGGAGGCGCTCGGTGACGCGGAGCCGGTGCGGTTCGCCAACGCCGCGTTCGGCGGCGGCACGCCCACCTTCCTGGAGGCCGACGAGCTGGCGCGGCTGTGCGACATCGCGGAGCTGCACATGGGCGCGGACCTGCGGGCGGTCCCGCTGTCCGTGGAGGCCTCGCCCGCGACGGCGACCGCCGACCGGCTGGCCGTCCTCGCCGAGCGGGGCACCACCCGGCTCAGCCTGGGGGTGCAGAGCTTCGTCGAGGAGGAGGCGCGGGCGGCCGTCCGGCCCCAGCGGCGGGCCGACGTAGAGGCCGCCCTCGCCCGTGTCCGCGAGGCGGGCGTCCCCGTCCTCAACATCGACCTGATCTACGGCATCGACGGGCAGACGGCGGCGAGCTGGCGGCTGTCGCTGGACGCGGCCCTCGCCTGGCGGCCGGAGGAGGTCTACCTGTACCCCCTGTACGTCCGGCCGCTGACGGGCCTGGGCCGCCGGGCCGATCCGGAGGCCGCCGACCGGGAGTGGGACGAGCAGCGGCTGCGCCGGTACCGCGAGGGCCGCGACCACCTGCTCGCCCACGGCTACGAGCAGGTGTCGATGCGCATGTTCCGCCGCGCGGACGCCCCGCCGCAGGGCCCGGACGACCACGCCTGCCAGACCGACGGCATGATCGGCCTGGGCTGCGGCGCCCGCTCGTACACGTCGACGGTGCACTACTCGTTCGACTACGCGGTGGGCATGCCCGAGATCCGCTCGCTCATCGACGCCTACACCGCCACCGAGGACTTCACCCGCGCCGTGCACGGCCGCGAGGTCGACGGGGACGAGGCCCGACGCCGGCACCTGCTGCAGTCCCTGCTCCAGGCGGAGGGGCTGCCGGTGGCCGACTACCGCCGGCGCTTCGGCTCCGGTCCGTACGACGACTTCCCGGCGGAGCTCGGGACGCTGGCGGCCCGCGGCTGGCTGGCGGAGCCCGGCGACCCGCGCACCGGGCGGCTGCGGCTCACCGCCGAGGGGCTGGCCCACTCGGACGCCATCGGACCCGACTTCTTCTCCCGCGCCGTACGGGCCGCGATGGCCGCCTACGAGCCCAAGTGACGGTGGCCACGATGAACCCGACGACCGACCTGACGGTCCTGTACCGGGGCCCCCTGGCCTCGTGCGACTACGACTGCCCCTACTGCCCCTTCGCCAAGCGCCGCGACTCCACGGCGCAGCTGCGCGCCGACCGCGCGGCCCTGGAGCGGTTCGCGGACTGGGCCCGCGCCGGGACGGGCGGCCGGCTCTCGGTGCTCTTCACACCGTGGGGCGAGGGCCTGGTGCGCTCCTGGTACCGCCGCGCGCTGGTGGACCTCTCACACGCGCCGCACATCGACCGCGTGGCGATCCAGACCAACCTGAGCTGCCGCACCGACTGGCTGGAGACAGCCGACCTGGACACGCTGGCGCTGTGGTGCACGTACCACCCGGGGCAGACCCCGTACGACCGCTTCCTCGGCAGGACCCACCGGCTCGCGGAACTCGGGGTCCGCTTCAGCGTCGGCATCGTGGGCCTGCCCGAGCACCTGGAGCACGCCCGGCGGCTGCGCGCGGAGCTGCCGGACCACGTGTACCTCTGGGTCAACGCCGCCGAGGGCCACACGTACACCGACGACCAGGCCGCCCGGTGGACGGAGCTGGACCCGCTCTTCCCCTACAGCCGCCATCCGCACCGGTCCGCCGGGATGCCGTGCCGCACGGGATCGTCCGTCGTCTCCGTGGACGGCGAGGGCACCGTCCGGCGCTGCCACTTCGTGCCCGCCGAGCTCGGGAACCTGTACGACGGCTCCTACCGGCGGGCACTCGCCCCGCGCCCGTGCCCGCTCGCCGTCTGCGACTGCCACATCGGGTACGTGCACCTGGAGACGCTGCCGCTGTACGACGTCTTCGCGGGCGGCGTCCTCGAACGCGTCCCGCGC
Source organism: Streptomyces sp. CRN 30 (assembly GCF_034105845.1). Taxonomy (NCBI): domain Bacteria; kingdom Bacillati; phylum Actinomycetota; class Actinomycetes; order Kitasatosporales; family Streptomycetaceae; genus Streptomyces; species Streptomyces sp. CRN 30. Next base: position 33,235 of record NZ_JAVRHI010000509.1, read on the forward strand.
GCGGTCGCCCCGCACCCGGCCGCCCCGCACACCTGAAAAGGGGCCGCGGGGTGCTCCCCGCGGCCCCTGACGTCCTGGGGCGAGCGCTACGACGCGGTGTCCCGCCTCTCCTCGCCCCGGTCGTCGCCCTCCCGCCGGTCCCGGTCCACCGTGCGCGGCGTCTCGGTGGTGGACCGCTCCGGGTTCTTGATCACCTGGTCGGTCTTCGGCGTCTTCCCCGCGCTCTCCTCGGGCGTGGTCATCTCGGCCTCCTCGTATCGTCGTCCGGCCGCCCCGTCGGCAACGGCTCCCCCACCGCGTACCAGCCATGGCGCGATCCATTCCTCGGTCACATCCCGTCGGCCTGCTTCTCCCACACGGAGACATGACCGCGGCTGGCGCCGGTGAACGGTACGGCGCTCTGCCCGGGCGGCAGGAACCGCAGGTCGGGCACCCCCACCTACGGCGAACTCCCCCGCCACCCGTGTCGTCGCGAAGTCGCCGACCGTCACGCCGACGGCCCCGCCGCCCGGCCTGGCCAGCAGGCCGACCGCGGGATCCACCGCCTCCGGCCGGAACATGTCAGCCGACGACTCGTCGTGACAGGCCGCTACGTCCTCTCCGAAGTGACCTCCTGATCGGGCATCCCGGGACCGTACCGCTCGCGCACCGGCCGACGCGCCTCATTCTCCGGCGCACGGATGCCCTCGCGCGGGGTAGTCGGGGAGTAGCGGTTGTCCGCCGGAAGTGACCACGCGAACTCGGGAGGCATGTCGTGGCCGGAATACTCAATCGGATCAAGGCGTTCGCCGGCAGCCCTCAGGGCCGCCGCACCATCGACCAGGTGCGGCGCGCCGCCGCCGACCCCCGCCGGCGCGGGCAGGCCCAGCGGCTGCTGGGGAGGCTGCGCACCCCCCGCCGCTGAGCGGCAGGGGAGCACGGGGGCGGCGGCTCACATGACCTCGATGCTGATGATGCACGTGTCGTCGTCGGTGTCGGACCTGCTGTACGTGAGCAGGTGGTCGAGCCGCTGCTCCAGGCTGGGCCGGGCGGTCGCCGCCGTCATCACCAGGTGCTTCAGGGACTCCTCCATCGAACGGTCCCGGCGTTCCACCAGTCCGTCCGTGTACATCAGCAGGGTGTCGTCGATGTCCAGCCGCACCTCGGCCTCCTCGTAGGAGACGTCGGAGACGGCGCCGAGCAGCAGCCCCTGCAGCATGGGCAGGGTCGCCGCCTCCCCCGCCCGCACCAGGACGGGCGGGAGGTGGCCCGCCCGCGCCCAGCGCAGGACCCGGGTGGAGGGGTCGTACAGGGCGCAGATCGCGGTGGCGGTCACCGAGTTGGTCAGGTGGTGGGCGACGTTGTTCAGCCAGGACAGCAGCTGGGCCGGGCCCGCCCCGGTGACGGCGAGGCCGCGCAGCGCGTTGCGCAGCACGACCATGCTGGTGGCCGCCTCGATGCCGTGCCCGGCCACGTCCCCGATGCTCAGCAGCACCTGCTTGGAGGGCAGCACGACCGCGTCGTACCAGTCGCCGCCCACCAGGTTCTCGGTCTCCGCGGGCCGGTAGCGCACCGCGGTGCGCAGTCCGGGGACGTCCGGGGGCGCCGCGGTCACCGGCATGATGGCCTGCTGCAGCTGGAGGGCCAGCCGGTTGCGCTCCGCGGACTCCTGCTCGGTCTGGACGAGCTGGTCCCGGGTGGCGGCGAGGGCGACCTCGGTCCAGTGCTGCGCCGAGACGTCCTGGTAGGCGCCGCGCACGGCGAGCAGGGTGTCGTCGAGGTCCACGACGGGCTCGGCCACCACCCGGACGTGCCGGGTCACCCCGTCGCGGCGGCGCAGCCGGAAGGCGGTCGACGCCTGCTTGCGGTGGTGCAGGACGGTGCGCAGGAAGCGGCCGATGGCGACCGCGTCGTCCGGGTGGGTGTGGTCCCGCAGTTGCGCGACCGGGACCGGCCCGGCGGTCTCGGGCCTGCCGTAGAGGGCGAAGAGCTGGCTGTTCCAGGTGATCTCGGCGGTGACGAAGTTCTCCTCGAAGCCGCCGATGCGGCCGAGGCGCTGGGCGTGCTGGAGGAGGTTGGCGAGCCGGGCCGCCTCGTCCTCGATCCGCCAGATCAGCAGCACGATGTCGCCGTGCCGCATGATGCTGACCTCGGCGACGGAGGACAACGGCACCTGGTCCACCAGGGCGGTGAGCGTCATTCGGCTGCCCCGGAACGGCTCCCCGGTCGCGTAGACCCGCTCCACGTGTTGGAACAGGTCGCTCTGGTCGACCGCCATGGGGTACGCCTCCAGCAGCAGCGCGCCGTTGACGGCGCTGCGCGGGCGGCCCGCGGGGTCGCGGAAGCGGTGGTTGACGTGGTGGATGCGGAAGTCGGCGAGATGGCCCTCGGCGTCCACCTGGGGGACGAGCACCAGCGCCGGGTCGTACAGCCCGTCGGCCAGGTCCACCAGCTCCGACAGGCCCGACCGCGCCACGGCGTCCTCGTACGCGCGGGAGGCGGCGCCGGAGTGCATCTCCAGGGTGTGCGCGCACAGCTCCGCGAGGGCGTCGATCTGCCGGACCACGGCGGGCGGCTGGGCGGGCAGCGGGACGGGCCAGCAGATCTCCAGGACGCCGTGGATGCGTCCGCCGACCCCGGCGGGCACCGCGACCCGGCCACCCTCGGGGTGGTGGGCGCGGCCGATGGACGGCAGGCCGCGCATGTCCAGGGACTCCACCCACTCCGGCTCGCGCGCGGTCAGGGCGCAGCGGGCGACGGTCGCGACGCCCGGCGGGACGTAGCGCCAGCGCTCCGCCTCCCCGGTCGGGAAGCCTGCGCTGCCCGCCAGTGTGAGGGAGCCGTCGGCGCCGGCCAGCCAGACGGCGACGCCGCTCGCGCCGAGCGGTTTCAGCGCGTGCTCCAGCAGGGAGTCGGCGACGGCCTGCGGGTCCTCGGCGGCGAGCGCGCTGCTCTCCGCCGTACGCAGCCGTACGGCGGCGGAGGCGGCCTCCGGGGCGGAGCCCCGTGGGTCGGCGCCGACCGCCGTGGCGAAGTCGACGGCGGCCTCGGTCAGCCGGTCGCGGGCCGCCTGGTTGACGATGTCGGCGGCCAGTTCCAGCGCGGTGACGCCGGACTGGCCGGCGAGGGCGGCGAGCTGCCGGGCGGCCTCGGTGGGACCGCAGCTCAGGCGTTCGACGAGCATGCCCTTGGCGAGCTCGATCAGGGCCCGCCCGTCGGCCGCGGCGTGCGCCGCCTGCACCTCGCTGCGCAGCCGTTCGACCGTCGCGGCCAGCCGGCCGACCGGGGTGGTCACCGAGACGCCGGCGGAACCGGTCACCTCGGCCCCGGACGGCCCGGCGGTGTCCGCCGCCGGTGCCGCGGTGGCGGTGAGCTGCGGCTCTTCGTCCCGGGTGAGGTCACCGGGCAGGTCACGGATGCTCACGTGGACGCATGCTCCTTCTGACGCGCACGGTGTGCGGGGGACGGGCGGGTGCCTTCGGGTGCCGGTGCCTCCGGACTCGTCGGTGTCACGGCGACAGCCAGCGTCGTACGCAGGCGATGAGGTCGCCTGCGTCGACGGGCTTGGTGACGTAGTCGCTGGAGCCCGACGCCAGGCTCTTCTCCCGGTCCCCCGGCATGGCCTTGGCGGTGACCGCGATGATCGGCAGGTCCCGGTAGCGCGGCATTCTCCTGATCTCGGCGGTGGCCGCGTACCCGTCCATCTCGGGCATCATCACGTCCATCAGCACCAGCGCGATGTCGGGGTGCTCGGTGAGGACCTCGATGCTCTTGCGGCCGTTCTCCGCGTGCAGCACGCGCAGGCCGTACATCTCGAGGATGCCGCTGAGCGCGAACAGGTTGCGGGCGTCGTCGTCCACGACGAGCACGGTCCGTCCGGCGAGCGCGTCGTCGACCTCGGGGGCCGCGCTCACGCTCTCCTCGATCCGGACGAGCGGCACCACGTCGCCGGGCTGTTCGGCCGACAGGTGCAGGGCGATGCGTTCCCGCAGCTCGTCGAGGCTGGACAGCATCTCCAGCGGCCGGTTCTCGGCCCGGGCCCGCAGCTCGTCCTCCTGCGCGGCGGGCAGCCGGTGGTTGTTGTGGACCAGGACCGGGACGGTGGCCAGCGCCGTGTCGCCGTCCGCGGCCTCCAGCAGCCGCATGCCCTCGCCGTCGGGCAGGTCCAGGCTGAGGACGACACAGTGACACGGGCGGGCGGCGAGGGCGGAGGCAGCCTCCTGGGCGCTCATCGCGGTGATGATCTCCACGGCGTCCCCCGGGTCCCGCATGGCCCGGCTGCGGTCCAGGTCGGCGACGGCGCTCTCGGCGACGACGGAGAGCAGTCCGCGGACCCGTTCCTCGACCACCAGGAGGCGCCGCGGGTGCGCCTCGGGCTCCGCGGGAGCGGGCTCCGGCGGGCCGGCGGCCGGCAGGGCGGGCGGCTCACCGGCCGCGCGCACCTCGGCCGCCTGCGGTACGGAGGTGTCGGCCTCCTGGAAGTCGGTGCGGGCGACGGGCAGGTACAGCGTGAACGTGCTGCCCTGACCGGGCGTGCTGTCGACGGCGACCGCACCGCCCAGCAGGTGGGCGATCTCGCGGGTGATGGACAGGCCGAGCCCCGTGCCGCCGTACTTGCGGCTGGTGGTGCCGTCCGCCTGCTGGAAGGCGCCGAAGATCGTCTCCAGCTGCTGCTCGGGGATGCCGATGCCGGTGTCCCTGACCCGGAACGCCACCACGGGGCCGCCGCGCAGCACGGGCTGCGGGACCTCGCTGTCGGTGGCCGGTTCGATGCGCAGTTCCACGCCGCCCCGCTCGGTGAACTTCACCGCGTTGGACAGCAGGTTGCGCAGCACCTGGCGCAGCCGCGCGTCGTCGGTGACCAGGTCGACCGGGGCTCCGGCGGCGGTGGTGACGGTGAAGGACAGGCTCTTCTGCGTGGTCATCGGCCGGAACGTGGCCTCGACGTAGTCGAGCAGGCGGCGCATGGGCACGCGTTCGGGGGCGATGTCCATCTTCCCCGCCTCGACCTTCGACAGGTCGAGGATGTCGTTGATGAGCTGGAGCAGGTCGGAACCGGCGGAGTGGATGATGCCCGCGTACTCCACCTGCTTGGGCGTGAGGTTGCGGGACGGGTTCTGCGCGAGCAGCTGGGCGAGGATGAGCAGGCTGTTGAGCGGGGTGCGCAGCTCGTGGCTCATGTTGGCCAGGAACTCCGACTTGTACTTGGAGGCCAGCGACAGCTGCTGGGCGCGGTCCTCCAGCTCCTGGCGGGCCTGCTCGATCTCCAGGTTCTTCGCCTCGATGTCCCGGTTCTGGGTGGCCAGCAGGGTGGCCTTCTCCTCCAGTTCCGCGTTGGAGCTCTGCAGTTCCTCCTGGCGGGCCTGCAACTCCTCGGAGCGCACGCGCAGTTCCCCGGCGAGCCGCTGGGACTCGCCGAGCAGCTCGTCGGTGCGGGCGTTGGCGAGGATGGTGTTGACGTTGACGCCGATGGTCTCCGTCAGCTGGCCCAGGAAGTCCTGGTGGATCTGGGTGAACCGGGTGACCGAGGCCAGTTCGATCACGCCGAGGACGTGTCCCTCGACGGTGATGGGCAGGATCACGAGCGCGGTCGGCGCCGCCTGGCCGAGTCCGGAGGAGATGGTGACGTACCCGTCGGGCAGCTCGTCGACGGTGATGGTGCGGCGGCTGCGCGCGGCCTGGCCGACCAGGGTGTGGCCGAGCGGGATGCGCCCGTCCCGGCCCGGGTCGTCGGCGGGGCGGCCGTACGAGCCGATGAGCCGCAGGTGGACGCCGTCCGCCGCCTCCTCCGCCAGGTAGAACCCGCCGAACTGGGCGGCGACCAGCGGGGTCAGCTCGTCCATGATGAGTTCGGCGACGACGTCGAGGTCGCGGTGGCCCTGCATGAGGGAGGAGATGCGGGCCAGGTTGGACTTGAGCCAGTCCTGCTCCTGGTTGGCCCGGGTGGTCTCGCGCAGGGACTCCACCATGGCGTTGATGTTGTCCTTGAGTTCGGCGACCTCGCCGGAGGCGTCGACGTTGATGGACCGGGTGAGGTCGCCCTCCGCGACGGCGCTGGTCACCTCGGCGATCGCGCGGACCTGGCGGGTGAGGTTGCCGGCCAGTTCGTTGACGTTCTCGGTGAGCCGCTTCCAGGTGCCGGAGACGCCCTCGACCTCGGCCTGGCCGCCGAGCCGGCCCTCGCTGCCCACCTCGCGGGCCACGCGCGTGACCTCGGCGGCGAACGAGGACAGCTGGTCGACCATGGTGTTGATGGTGGTCTTGAGCTCCAGGATCTCGCCCCGGGCGTCCACGTCGATCTTCTTCGACAGGTCGCCGTTGGCGACGGCCGTGGTCACCAGGGCGATGTTGCGGACCTGCCCGGTGAGGTTGTTCGCCATGGAGTTGACGTTGTCGGTGAGGTCCTTCCAGATGCCGGCCACGTGCGGCACGTGCGCCTGGCCGCCCAGCTGGCCCTCGGTGCCCACCTCGCGGGCCACGCGGGTGACCTCGTCGGCGAAGGCGGACAGGGTGTCGACCATGGTGTTGATCGTGCCCGCCAGGGCCGCGACCTCGCCCTTGGCCTCCACGGTGATCTTCTGGGAGAGGTCGCCGCGGGCCACGGCGGTGGCGACCTGGGCGATGGAGCGCACCTGCCCGGTCAGGTTGGACGCCATCAGGTTGACGTTGTCGGTGAGGTTCTTCCAGGTGCCCGACACCCCGCGCACGGTGGCCTGGTTGCCGAGGTTGCCCTCGGTGCCGACCTCGCGGGAGACGCGGGTGACCTCGTCGGCGAAGGAGGAGAGCTGGTCGACCATCGTGTTGATGGTCTCCTTCAGCTCCAGGATCTCGCCCCGGGCGTCCACCCGGATCTTCTGCGACAGGTCGCCCTGGGCCACCGCCGTGGTGACGTCGGCGATGGCGCGGACCTGCGCGGTCAGGTTGTCGGCCATGACGTTGACGGACTCGGTCAGCGCCTTCCAGGTGCCCGAGACGCCCTTGACGTCGGCCTGACCGCCGAGCCGCCCGTCGGTGCCCACCTCACGGGCCACCCTCGTGACCTCGTCCGCGAACGCGGAGAGCTGGTCCACCATCGTGTTGATGGTGTTCTTCAGCTCCAGGATCTCGCCCCGGGCGTCGACGGTGATCTTCTGGGAGAGGTCGCCCTTGGCGACCGCGGTGGCCACCTGGGCTATGGAGCGGACCTGCGCGGTGAGGTTGCCCGCCATGAAGTTCACGGAGTCCGTGAGGTCGCGCCAGGTGCCCCGGACGCCCTTGACGTCGGCCTGACCGCCGAGCCGCCCGTCGGTGCCCACCTCACGGGCCACCCTCGTGACCTCGTCCGCGAACGCGGAGAGCTGGTCCACCATCGTGTTGATGGTGCTCTTCAGCTCCAGGATCTCGCCCCGGGCGTCCACGTCGACCTTCTGCGAGAGGTCGCCCTTGGCGACCGCGGTGGCCACCTGGGCGATGTCGCGGACCTGGGTCGTCAGGTTGCCCGCCATGGCGTTGACCGAGTCGGTCAGGTCCGCCCAGCTGCCGGAGACGCCCGGTACCTTCGCCTGACCGCCGAGGGTGCCCTCGGTGCCGACCTCGCGCGCCACCCGGGTCACCTCGGAGGTGAACAGGGAGAGCTGGTCGACCATGCCGTTGAACACGGAGGCGATCTCGCCGAGCAGTCCGCCGGCCTCTTCCGGCAGCCTGGTCCCGAAGTCGCCGTCACGTACCGCCGTCAGTCCGGCCAGCAGCCGCCGCAGCTCCGGCTCACCGGGCTCGGTGCCCGGCTCCTGGATCGCCATACCCGCTTCGTCCATCGTCTCCCTCTCCCCCGGGCGCCCTCTTCGGCGCCCGCCCGGACACGCCGCCGGGCCGGCGGGACCACCGGCTCGTACGTCGTGACCCCCTCATCATCCGTCATCCCCCGATGGTTCTTGCTCGATGCCCTGTCAATCACCGGATCCGATCACCGATAAAATACGTCGCCCCACCACGATCAGCTGCACACTCACTCAGAAACGAGCACTGCGAGGTGGTCGCCGCGGGCGGATCCTCCGATCGAGGGCTGGCACTGGTAAAAGTCGCATCCCTAGGATGAGTTTTCTCGGCAGGTGCCCGTCAGGGGGCACGACGCAGATCGGGGGGCCCGAATGCAGTCCGGAGACCAGCTGTCCACGTCCATCGACGCCGACGTACCCACGGCGGCCCGCATGTACGACTACTACCTGGGCGGGAAGGACAACTACGCCGCGGACCGGGCGGCGGTCGAGGAACTGGACAAGGTCGTCCCCAGCACCCGCGCCCTGGCGCTGAACAACCGGCGCTTCCTGCGGCGGGTGGTGCGGACGCTGGCCGCCGAGTACGGCATCCGCCAGTTCCTCGACCACGGTTCCGGCCTGCCCACCCAGGACAACGTGCACCAGGTGGCGCAGGGCGTCGATCCCTCCTCGCGGGTGGTGTACGTCGACAACGACCCGATGGTCCTGGTGCACGGCCGGGCGCTGCTGGACCAGAACGAGCGGACCGCCGTCATCCAGGCCGACATGCGGGACACCGACGGCATCTTCGCCCACCCCGACACCCGGCGCCTGATCGACTTCACGCAGCCGGTCGCCGCGCTGTTCGTGTCGGTGCTGCACTGCATCCCCGACAGCGACACCGACGGTCCCCAGGCGCTGGCCCGCCGGGTGGCCGAGCGGCTCGTGCCCGGCAGCTTCATGGTGATGTGCCAGCTGGTCAGCGAGGACCCCGAGGTCCGAGACTTCGTCACCGGCTTCATGGACCGTACGACCCAGGGGCACTGGGGCCGCGTACGGCGGGAGAAGGACGTGGCCCGGCTCTTCGACGGGCTGGACGTCCTGGAGCCGGGGCTGGTGGAGGTCTCGACCTGGCGGCCGGACTCGGAGGTGGCGCCCCGTCAGCTCACGCAGGAGTGGATCGAGTTTGGCGGGGTGGGCCGGCTGCGGTAGTGCACCCGGGGCGCGCGGCCGAGACGCGGTGCCACCTCCCCGGCCGGGGAGGTGGCACGGGCCCTCAGGCGGAGTAGCGCCGCTCCAGCGTCTGCCGCAGCAGCTCCAAGGAGTCGCGGGGGCTGAGGGCGTCATCGGCCAGCCGGTCCAGGGCGAGCCGGTACTCCTCCGTCTCGTCGCGGTCCTCCAGGAAGTTGGCGCTCCTGATGTGCTCGAGGTAGACGATGTCGGGCAGATCGAGCCCGCCGAACCGCAGGTACGTGATGGGGATCGCCGGCGCGGCCGCGTCGGTCACGTCCAAGGGCACGATCTGTACGGTGACATGGGCGAGCTGCGCCATCCTGATCAGGTACTCCAGCTGCTCCCGCATCACCAGGCGGCCGCCCAGGACCCGCAGCAGTACCGATTCGTCGACGACCGCCCACAGCTGCGGGGCGTCCGCGCGGTGCAGCAACTCCCCCCGGCGGCGGCGCAGTTCCACCCGGCGCTGCACCTCGGCGGCCGGTGCGGTCGGCAGACCGCGTTCGACCACGGCGCGGGTGTAGGCGGGGGTCTGCAGCAGTCCCGGTACGTACTGGATCTCGAAGGTGCGGATGGTGGCGGCCGCCTCCTGGAGCCCGACCAGCCGGTCGAACCACTCGGGCATCAGCCGCTTGTCGTACCGCTGCCACCAGCCCGGTTCACCGGCGCGTCGCAGCAGTTGGAGGAGGACCGAGGCCTCGTGCTCGTCGGCGCCGTAGAGCTCCAGCAGCGCCCGGACGTCGCCCTCGGCCGGTGGCCGGCGGCCCTTGCCCGCCTCGATGCGGGACAGCTTCGCCGGGCTGAAGCCGACAGCTCGCGCCGCCTGGTCCTGGGAGTGGCCCGCGTCCTCGCGCATGCCCGTCAACTGCACGCCCACCAGCATCTTCAGCAGTGTGGGAGCGGGCTCGGGACGGTGCAGATACGGCTCGAGGCGGGAGAGGCGATGCGGTGTTCCGGACATCCTGGCTCCCAGCTCGCGCGGGCGGAGATCAGATCCAGATTATCGCATTCGGTCGGCACGGTCGCGGGCCTCCGCACGACCGGCCACCCCGGCGGGCGTCCCCGCCCGTCACACCAGGTGGTCGAAGTCCCCGTCCTTGGCGCCGGCCAGGAACGCGGCCATCTCGGTCGGCGTGTAGACCAGGGCGGGACCGTCGGGATGGCGGGAGTTGCGCACGGCGACGCTCCCGTCGGCCAGGGGGGCGACCTCCACGCAGTTGCCCTCGGCGTTGCTGTACCGGCTCTTCGTCCAGCGGGCGCTCAGGGAGCTCGCCCGTATCCCGTTGGGCACTGCTGGCACCGAGTCCTCCTCGCTCACGTTCCGTCCCCGTGCCGTGCCGCCGCTCCATCGGGCGCAATTCACCGTGCAATTGCATGCCGATGCTGTCAGCGTGAATAATAGCCGTGGCGTCAACCGCGTCAGCGGCGCCGCATCCTGACGACACATCAGGGAGACGGCCGTGTCCTCACACGTGATCCGAGCGCACCGCACCGCTTCCGGGACCACGCCGCACCTGGCTCCCGGAGAGACGGACGACACCGCAGCGACGGCGACGGACAGGTCGTTGAGACCAGAAAAAACGTACCGTCAGCCGAGTGCGCCCGGCCTCCGGGCCCGCCCGGTCGCGTTCCCCGTCAGCGGCGGTCCGCAGTGCTTCGCACGGGCGCGTGACCTCACCCGCGACACCCTGCGCCGGTGGTCGCTGGACCACTGCTGCGACGACACCGTCACCGTAGTCACGGAGCTGACCGCCAACGCCGTCACGCACGCCCTGCCGTACGCCCCCGCCGGCAGCGCCGGGGTCTGGCTGGGCCTCGCCCTCGGGCCCGGACACGTGCTGTGCGCCGTGGCCGACCCGGCCGACGCCCCGCCCGTCGTCCGGCGCGCCGAGGACGGTCTCTTCGAGGAGCACGGGCGCGGGCTGCACCTGATCGACGCCCTGTCCGAGCGGTGGGGCTGGCTGGGCGGTTCCTCCGCCGGCAAGACCGTCTGGGCGCTGCTGCCCGCCCCGCCCCGCGGCTGACGCCCGGAGGGACGGCCACCGGACCGGGCGGGTGCCGGACCCGACAGCGCCGGCACCGGCCGGTTCCCGAGGCGACCACGGAAGGAGGCCGCCGCCGTAAGAGATCACCACCGAGGACTTCCCTGCACGCAGTACCACGCGACGCGTCCGTAACCGGAGCACGACCCGACACCGCCGCAGGAGCAGACATGGCCACACCTCTGACGACCTTGAACCACGTGCCCTGGCACGAGATCAAGGACTCCAGCGGATCCGCCGCGGCCATCCCGGATCTGCTGACCGCCCTCGCCTCCGACGACCTCGCCACCGCGCGGAACGCCCTCCGCACGCTGCGGGAACGTATCTGCCAGTACGGCTTCGTGGTGGAACAGGCGACTGCCGCCACCGTGCCCTTTCTGTGGGAGCTCGCCCAGCGGCCCGAGGTGACCTGCCGTCCGCAGATCGTCCAGCTGCTGAGCGGCATCGTCTCCGCACGGCAGTGGGAGGACATGGCCACCGCCTATCCCAAGCTGCTCCACTACACCGACGACTACGTGGGGTGGGAGCGGCAGGCCCGGGCCGCCGTACGGGCCTGCCGCCACGTCCTGCCGCGCCTCCTCGCCGATCCCGATCCCGAGCTGGTCCGGGCCGCGGAGGGCCTGGCCGCCGCGATCGCCGCCTGAGCCGGCCGCCCGGAGGGGCCGCACATCGCGCGCGGGGCATTCGGGTACCCGGGGACCGGACGGGCGCCGGTCGCCCGGATCCGATCGTGCGAGGAGGTGGACTGGACCATGGATCACTCACGTGTCCCGGTTCTCGAAGCGCTGGAGGAGTTCAGGCGGCGCGGGGACGTGGCGTACGGCCCTCCGGGTCACAAGCAGGGCAGGGGCGCCGACCCGCGGGTGGTGGAGATCCTGGGCGAGGGGGTGTTCCGGTCCGACGTGCTGTCCCTCAACGGCCTCGACGACCGCCGTCAGTCGCGGGGGATCATTCCGCAGGCCGAGGAGCTGATGGCGGACGCGGTCGGCGCCGACCGGGCCTTCTTCTCCACCTGCGGCAGCTCGTTGTCCGTGAAGACGGCAATGGTGTCCGTGGCCGGGCCCGGCGAGAAGCTGCTCGTGTCGCGCAACGCGCACAAGGCGGTGGTCTCCGCGCTCGTCGTCAACGGGGTGGAGCCGGTGTGGGTGCACCCGAAGTTCGACGCGGAACGGCACCTGGCCCACCCGCCGGAGCCCGACGACGTGCGCCGGGCGTTCCGGGCCCACCCCGACGCCAAGGGCATGCTGCTGATCACGCCCACGGACTGGGGATCCTGCGCGGACATCCGCGGGGTCGCCGCCGTGTGCCACGACCACGACGTACCGCTGATCGTCGACGAGGCGTGGGGCGCCCACCTGCCCTTCCACACCGGTCTGCCGGCCTGGGGCATGGACGCCGACGCCGACCTGGTCGTCACCAGCGTGCACAAGATGGGCGGGGCGATCGAGCAGAGCTCGGTGTTCCACCTCAAGGGCGACCGGGTCTCGCCCGACGTGCTCAAGCAGCGGGAGGACCTGCTGGGCACCACCAGCGCCTCCACGCTGGTGTACGCCACGCTCGACGGGTGGCGCCGGCAGATGGTCGAGCAGGGGCACGACCTGCTGGAGGGCGCGCTGCGGCGGGCCGAGCGGGTGCGTGCGGCGATCGGGGAGATGCCCGGGCTGCGGCCGATGGGCGAGGAGGTCGTGCGCGAGGGGCTCACCGCGGAGTTCGATCCACTGAAGATCACCGTCGACGTACGCGAGCTGGGCATCAGCGGCATGCAGGCCACCGAGTGGCTGCGCACCGAGCACCACGTCGACATGGGCGCCTCGGACAGCTGCCGGATCAGTGCGAGCCTCACCCACGCCGACGACGACCGGACCGAGGAACTGCTCCGCGACGCGCTGCGGGACCTGACCGAACGGGCCGGGTCCATCGAACGGCGGCCCCCCGTACGGCTGCCGCAACCCGGCGACCTGGAACTGGAGCAGGCCGTGCTGCCCCGGGACGCCTTCTTCGCGGAGGCGGAGCGGGTACCGGCGGACCGGGCCGCGGGCCGGGTGGCGGCGGAGATGGTGACCCCCTATCCGCCGGGCGTGCCCGTCATCGCCCCCGGCGAGGTCATCACCCGGGAGATCGTCGACTACCTGCGCAGCGGGCTCGCCGCCGGCGTGCTCATCCCGGACGCCGCCGACTCCTCACTGGACACCTTCCGGGTCATGACCCGCTGAGGCCCCCGCGCCGTCCCGGCACGACGGGGCGGCGCGGGCGTCCCGCCCGTGGACGGCGGACGGCCCGGTGAGGGAAGTCCCTCACCGGGCCGTGATCGTGCTTCTCGTCCTCGTCCGTCCCCGTTCGAGTACGGGGGCGCGGCGGTCCACCGTGTGGCCGTGGGGTGACCGGGTCGACCGGTCAGGCGTGACGGTGCGAGCGGCCGTTGTTGCCCGTGACGAGTCGGTAGAGCAGCAGCAGGATCATCGAGCCGACGATGGCGGCGACCCAGGTCGACAGGCTGAAGAAGCCGTCGATGGAGTCCACTCCGAAGATCACCTTGCCGAGCCAGCCGCCCAGCAGACCACCCGCGATACCGATCAGCATCGTGATGATGATGCCGCCCGGGTCCTTGCCCGGCATCAGCATCTTGGCGATGGCGCCGGCCAGCAGACCGATCAGGATCCAAGCGATGATTCCCACGGTTCCTCCACTGTCGTTCGAATGTGTGTCCCCCTCCGGATGCACCGTGAAGGCCGAAGCAAACCACCGTGATTTCGAGAGACCGGTGGGGCATCCTTCCCGGACCCGTACGGGTGTGCCCGGTCCGATCGCGGGCATGCAGGACGGGTGACTGTGACGTCGCGCGGTCCGCGTGGCGTCACGCCCGAGGGAACCGGTACGAGGAGGACTGCGGCATGCGCACTGGACTGCTCGGCACGGGACCGTGGGCCGGGATGGCCCACGCCCCCGCACTCAGCGAGCACCCGGAACTCGAGTTCACCGGCGTGTGGGGCCGGCGCCCGGAGGCGGCCGGGGCCCTGGCCGCACGGCACGGCACGCGCGTGTACGAGGACGTCGACGCGCTGTTCGCCGACGTGGACGCGGTGGCGGTCGCCCTCCCGCCCGCCGTACAGGCCCCGCTCGCGGCGCGGGCCGCGCGGGCGGGCTGCCACCTGCTGCTCGACAAGCCCCTCGCGGCGGACGTCGCGGAGGGGCGGGAGGTGGTGCGGGCGGTCACGGAGGCCGGTGTGGCCTCGGTGGTCTTCCTCACCAGCCGGTTCCAGTCCGCGCCCGAGGCCTGGATCGCCGAACAGGCCGCCGTCGACGGCTGGTTCACCGCGCGTGCCGAGTGGCTCGGCGCGGTGTTCACCGGCGACAGCCCGTTCGCCGCGTCCGCGTGGCGGCGGGAGCGGGGCGCCCTGTGGGACGTCGGCCCGCACGCCCTGTCGGTGCTGCTGCCGGTGCTCGGCGACGTGACACGGGTGGCGGCCGCCACGCGCGGCCCCGGGGACACCGTCCACCTGGTCCTGGCGCACACCGGCGGGGCCACCAGCACGCTCACCCTCAGCCTCACCGCGCCGCCCGCGGCCGCGGGGGCCGTCGTCGAACTGCGGGGCAAGGCGGGGACGACCGTCCTCCCCATGTCCCACGAGGGGCCGGTACCCGCCCTCGTACGGGCCGCCGACGCGCTCCTCGACGCCGCCCGCACCGGCCGCCCGCACCCCTGCGACGCCGCGTTCGGGCTGCGCGTCACGGAGGTCCTCGCGGCGGCGGAGGACCGGCTGGCCCGGGCCTGAGTCAGCCGAGCGAGCGGAAGAACGCGCGGACGTCCTCGACGAGGAGGTCCGGGGCCTCCATGGCGAGGAAGTGGCCGCCGCGGCCGAGTTCGGTCCAGCGCACGACGTCGTGGTCGCGCTCGGCCCAGCGGCGGACGGTCACGTCGTGCGTGGAGAGCAGCACGGCCGTGGGTACCGTCCCGCCTCCGCCGTCCGCCGACCAGGCCTCCGCGCCCTGGGCCGCGTCCCACGCGGTGGCGGACATCTCCTCGTAGTAGATCTGGGCGGCCGAGGCCGCGGTGCCGGTGAACCAGTACAGGGACACGTTGGTCAGCATGCGGTCCCGGTCGATGGCGTCCTCGGGCAGTCCGTCCCCCGGGTCGGTGAGCTCCTTGTACTTCTCGACGATCCAGGCGAGCTGGCCGGCGGGGGAATCGGTGAGGGCGTAGGCGACCGTCTGCGGGCGCTTGGCGTTGCACTGCAGGTAACCGTCGTTGAAGTCCTGCATGGCCTGCCAGCGGCGCTG
The DNA here is from genome assembly GCF_034105845.1 of Streptomyces sp. CRN 30. NCBI lineage: Bacteria > Bacillati > Actinomycetota > Actinomycetes > Kitasatosporales > Streptomycetaceae > Streptomyces > Streptomyces sp. CRN 30. Next base: position 48,500 of record NZ_JAVRHI010000509.1, read on the forward strand.
GTCGGCCTCGTCGAGCCCGTCCGTCTCCCCCTCCTCGCCGACGGGGAACGCGATCATGCCGTTGACGTGGACGCCGATCACGCGGTCCGGCGCCCGCCTGCCCATTTCGGGGCCCACCCAGGAGCCGGTGTCGTACCCCTGGACGCCGTACCGCGGGTAGCCGAGCCGTGTCATCAGCTCGTCGAACACCTCGGCCATCCGGGCCGCGCCCATGCCGGGGCCGGCCAGCGGGGTGGAGAAGCCGAAGCCGGGGAGGGACGGGACGACCAGGTGGAAGGCGTCGGCGGGGTCCCCGCCGTGTGCCCGGGGGTCGGACAGGGGGCCGAGGACGTCGAGGAAGTCCGCCGCCGTACCGGGCCAGCCGTGCAGCAGGAGCAAGGGGGTGGCGCCGGGCTCCGGGGAGCGCACGTGGAAGAAGTGCACGGTCTGCCCGCCGGCCTCGGTCACGAACTGGGGTCGGTCGTTGAGCGTCTTCTCCTGGGCCCGCCAGTCGTAGGCGGTGCGCCAGTACCCGGCCAGCTCCCGCAGGTACGCCACCGGGACGCCGCGGGTCCAGCCGACGCCGGACAGCTCGTCGGGCCAGCGGGTGGCGGCCAGGCGCGCGTGGAGGTCGTCGAGGCGGTCCTGCGGGACGTCGATGCGGAACGGGCGGACGCCCGGTGTCGTGTTCACCATGGCGGTGACGCTAGGAGCCACCTGGGACGGCCACGGTCCTAGCTCTGCGGCAGGCTGACGCCATGGTGAAGACCTCCGCGCGGCTGCTGAAGCTGCTCGCGCTGCTGCAGACCCGCCGGGAACGGTCCGGTGCCGAGCTCGCCGAGCGGCTCGGCGTCAGCCGCCGCACCGTACGCCGTGACGTCGAACGGCTGCGCGAGCTGGGCTATCCGGTGCACGCCACCCCGGGGGCGACCGGCTACCGGCTCGGCGCCGGGGCGGGGCTGCCGCCGCTGCTGCTGGACGACGAGGAGGCCGTCGCCGTCGTGGTCGGGCTGCGCACCGCGGCCGGCGGCTCGGTCGCGGGCATCGAGGAGTCCTCGCTGCGGGCGCTCGCCAAGCTGGAGCAGGTGCTGCCGGCCCGGCTGCGGCACCGGGTGGCCACCCTGCACGGGGCCACCGTCCGGGCCGGTGAGGTGCCGGGGCCGCGGGTCCGCCCGGACACCCTGATGGCCGTCGCGGAGGCCTGCCGCCGCCGCGAGCGCCTGCGCTTCGACTACGAGGGCACGCGCGGCGGGTCCGGCGTCCGCTGCGTCGAGCCGCACAGTCTGGTCAGTTTCGACCGCCGCTGGTACCTGGTGGCCTGGGACACCGACCGCGCCGACTGGCGCACCTTCCGCGTCGACCGGCTCGCCCCGCGGACCCCCACCGGTCCGCGCTTCGTCCCGCGCCCGCTGCCGTACACCGACGGCGACGGCGACGGCGACGGCGGGGAGGACGTGGCCGCGTACCTCTCCCACCAGCTGTCGGCACGGACCTGGCCCTTCCGGGCCACCGTCGTCCTGCACGAGTCCGCCGGGGCGGTCGCGGACCGCGTGTGGCCCGGCATGGGCGCCGTCGAACCGGTGGACGACCGGAGCTGTCTGCTGCACGTCGGCGCCGCCACCCCGCGCGACCTCGCGTGGATGATCACCTCGGTGGACGCCGACTTCACGCTCCGCGACGCACCGCCCGAGCTCGCCGAGGCCCTGCGGGTCCAGGGCACCCGCTGCCTGGACGCGGTGGCCGGGGCCGACGGCCCCTCCGGCACCGGAGCGCACGGCGCATGAAGGCGGGCCGGCGCACACCCCGGCCCGTTGCCCAGGTCGTGCGCCGGCCCGCCTCCTCGTACGGGTGCGGGGACGGGACGGACCGGTGCGCGGCCCGTCCCGTCCCCCGGCGTCCGTGCTCAGCCGCCGCCCAGCCGCGAGCGCAGCAGCTGCTTGCCCAGTTCGGCGCCCTTGCGGCTGTCGGCCTGTGCCTTGCGGAACAGCTCCACGACCTCGGTGTCCTTCTCGCGCTCCGCGTCCTGGATGTAGCTCTCCAGGCGCAGGGCGTTGGCCAGGCACGCCTCGACGTACCAGATGAGGTTGTAGTCCTTGTCCCGCGTGCCGGTCACGCCGCCGGTCTCCGTCTTGTGGGTCACGCCGGTCCACCTCCGTGTCGTGTGTCGTGCGCGGCTCGTCGTCCGTGCCGCGGCCGGATCGTCGGGGTCGTCCGGGAACGCCGCCCGGGTACCCGGTCGCTCACCGCGTACACGAGGTCACTTTCCGCCGTCGTCGGCCGGTCGGACACGCCGCGGCTCAGGGGCCGCCCCGCTTCTTCTGCTCGCGCACGGCCTCGGGGTCGCCCGAGGCGCCGACCGCCGGGGCGAGGCCGTCGGACGGCGGGTCGACCTCCAGCGGAGGCCGCCACTCGCCGCGTTCCACCCGTTCTCCGGGCTGCAGTCCCTCGACGGGACCCTCCGCGATCTCCGGCTGCTGCACATCGCTGCCGGCCACCGCCGCGTTGTCGCCCCTGCCGATGGGGGCCCGGCGCTCGGCCCCGCCCTCCGTGGGGTCGGGCACCTTGCCCGTGCTCTCGCGGGAGCCGCGCTCCTGCGAGGCGTCGCGCCCCGCCTGTTCCGTCGCGGCCCGTTCCGTCGCCTCGTGTTCCCGGTCCGTCACAGCGCTCGCTCCTCCTCGACTCGTCCGACGTCCGTCTTCCTCGCGGTCAGCCCTGCCGGGGCCGTCCGTCCGCCTCGTCCGCGTCGTCCCCGTCACGCCCGCCCTCCGCCTGCGAGGGGGTGGGCCGGGGCGCGTCGGCGTGCGGACGTGTCTCTCCGGTGCCGCGCTCGGCCTCGACGGCGGCCTCGTCGTCGCGTTCGCCCTCGGCCTGAGACGGTGTCTGCTCGCCCAACGGTGTGCCTCCAGTTGCCTTGTTCCGTGCGTACCGGTCCGTCGAGGACCGTGCGCGTTTCCCACGAGGGTGTGGCGAGTAACCGCAGGGTGGCGGCACAAACAGGGCCGCCCGACGGCGGGCGTGCGTGACCCGGCCGGCCGTCGCGGGCCACAGCCCACCCCGTCCCCGATACGCGCTTACCGTTCAGTAATATCGCTCGGTGGTCCACCGCGGGCCGCCCCCCGAGGAGGAACCGTGCCCCGCTCGAACCGCTCGCCCCTGCTGCTCGCCGGTCTGCTGGCCACGGCCGGCGTCGCCCATTTCGCCGCACCGAAGCGGTTCGACTCGATCGTCCCGCGGAGCCTGCCGGGGTCGGCGCGGAGCTGGACGTACGCGAGCGGCGTAGCGGAACTGGCCCTGGCCGCCGGGCTGGTGCTGCCCCGCACCCGGCGGACGAGCGCGCGGGCCACGGCGGCCCTCTTCGTCGGCGTCCTCCCGGCCAACGTGAAGATGGCGGCCGACTGGCGGGACCGGCCCACCGCGCTGCGGGCCGCGGCGTACGCCCGGCTCCCGCTCCAGGTGCCGCTCGTCCTGTGGGCGCGGAGCGTCGCCGAGGGAGCCGACGGCCCGGCATGATGGCCGTGCGGGCGACCGGACCTCCTGCCCGACGCCGTCGAGCGCCGGCCGGAAGGCGGGGGTCGCCCGCGCCAGGTCCCCGCGGGGCCCGTCCGGCGCCCTGGCCTCAGGCGACCTGACCGCTGTGCAGCGCCGTGTAGGCGCCGCCCCGGCGGAGCAGTTCCTCGTGGGTGCCGATCTCCTGGATGCGGCCGTCGCCCATGACCACGATCCGGTCCGCGCCGCGCACGGTCGACAGCCGGTGCGCCACCACGAAGGTGGTGCGCCCGCTCAGCAGCCGGCCGAGGGCCTGCTGGACGAGGGCCTCCGACTGGGTGTCGAGGGCCGAGGTCGCCTCGTCCAGGACGAGCACCTTCGGGTCCCGGATCAGCGCGCGGGCAATGGCCAGGCGCTGCTTCTGGCCGCCGGACAGCCGTGCCCCGCGCTCGCCGACCATGGTGTCCAGGCCGCGGGGCAGCCGGTCGACGAACTCCAGCGCGTTGGCGTCGCGCAGGGCCGCGCGGACCGTCTCCTCGTCGGCCTCGTCCATCCCGTAGGCCACGTTCTCCCGGATCGTGCCGTCGAAGAGGATCGACTCCTGCGGCACCACCGAGACGAATCTGCGGTAGGTGCGCAGGTCGAGGGTGCTCATGTCGGTGCCGTCGAGCAGCAGCCGGCCGGAGGTGGGGCGGATGAAGCCGATGACCAGGTTGAGCACCGTGGATTTGCCCGCGCCCGAGGCGCCCACGAAGGCGATGGTCTCGCCCGGCGCCACGGAGAGGGTGAAGTCCTGTACGGCGGGGCGCTCCGTGGCGTCGTACGCGTGGCCGACCCGCTGGAAGGTGACGGCGCCGCGGACGGCGTCCAGCTTCGTCTTGCCCTCGTTGTCCTCCAGCTCGGGCGCCTGGAGCACCTCGCCCACCGAGCGGACGGACTCCAGGCCCTTGGTGATGACCGGGGCGAGGCCCACGAGGGTGGTGGTCGAGTTGGTGAGGGTGGTCAGGAAGGCGCTGAGCATGACGACGTCACCCGCGCTGACGCCCCAGACGCCGTAGTACGAGATCAGCGCCGCGCCCGTGAGGACCAGGACGCCGACGATGTTGAGGACCACCCAGGCCAGGGAGGCGAAGCGCCCGTTGAGCAGGTCCAGGCGCAGCGCGGACTTCAGGACCCGGCTGAGCGTGCCGTCCATGCGGTGCAGCGCCTTGCCCTCCAGGCCGTGCGCCCGGGTGACCGGGATCAGCCGGGTCATCTCGGTGACCTTGGACGACAGGGTCTCGACCTCGAGGCGGAAGTGCTCGTTGTGGGTGCGCAGCCGGGCCCGCAGCCGGGCCACGACGATGGCGGCGGCGGGCACGACGACGAGGAAGACGGGCACGAACTCGGGGGTGCGCACCGCGATGATGACGAGGCCGCCGGTGAGCACGGTGAGCGCGCCGAGTCCCGTCTCCGTGGTCTGCTGCACCATCGTCTCGACGGTCTCCACGTCCCGGACGACCTTCGCCTGGAGCACACCGGCGCTCATCCGCGCGTGGTAGCCGATGGAGAGCTGCTGCATGCGGGTGACCAGGGCGGAGCGCAGCGTGGTGCCCATGCGGCGCACGCTGCCGTACAGCAGGCGGACGAAGAGCAGGTGCAGCGGGTAGTTGACGACCAGGATGAACATGATGACGCCGGCGCTCAGCCACAGCTGGCCGATCGGGGCGTGCTGCACGACGGTGTCGATGATGGTCGCGGTGATCAGCGGCAGCAGCCACACCGGGCTGTGCTTGACCGTGAAGACGGCGGCGGCCGCGGCCAGCCGCCACCGGTCGGCGCGCAGCAGGTAGCCGAGCGTACGGACCGGGTGTTCGTCCCGGTAACGATGGTCGAGCGGTTTTTCCGGCGAAGCCATGGAGGGCGGTCCTATCCCGTGGGGCAAGTGGATGGCAAGCGCTTACTGCCCAGGCCGGCCGGGAGTACACCAGGGCGACGGGAACGCCCGTGCGTGGCGTCCGCGGCCGGTGGGCCGGGACGCCACGCACGGGCGGGGGTGGTGCGGGACGGTGGTGGTGTCCGGTCGTACGGGGTGTGGCCTCACCGGGTGAGGCCGTACGGACCGTGCCTCAGCGTTCGACGACGTGCCGCTCGTTGGGGACGCAGTGCGTCATGGTGAGCCCCTCGACGTCGCGCGGCGGGTTCTTGCCGAGGTTCGCCAGGCGCTGGCGGTCCTCGTCGGTGAGGTCCTGGCTCGCCAGCGGCTCCAGGTGCTTCACGTCCTCCGCGCCGATGCCGATGCCCTTGCCCACGCGCTCGCCGAGCTCGTTCTCGACCAGGAAGAAGTGCCAGACCATCCGCTCCTGGACCGGCCGGTCGCACTGCGAGAGCAGGTCGGTGAAGTTCTTCACCAGGTCGTCGCGCTCCCAGTCCTCCATCAGCCGGAAGCGCTGCCCGGCCTGGAGGTAGTCGTTGGTGCGCGGGATGCGCTTGCGGGTGAGGCGGCCGGTGATCTCCGGGCCCTGGTCGTCGTGGGTCGGGTACTGGGCCTCCCGCAGGCCGCCCATCAGCGACGGCTCGTAGTTGATGTGCGAGCTCTCGCCGCCGTCGTCGATGGAGTACGCCATCTGGCCGTCGCGCTGGTTGGTGCGCACCTCGGCGTGCTTGGCCTGGTTGACGGGGAGCTGGAGGTAGTTCGGGCCCACCCGGTAGCGCTGGGTGTCGCTGTACGAGAAGGTGCGGCCGACCAGCATCTTGTCGTCGGAGAAGTCCAGGCCGTCGACGAGGACGCCGGTGCCGAAGGAGATCTGCTCGTTCTCCGCGAAGTAGTTCTCCGGCATGCGGTTCAGCACCATCTTGCCGACCGGCTTCGGCGGGAAGTCCTGCTCCGGCCAGGTCTTGGTGTCGTCGAGCGGGTCGAAGTCCAGCTCCGGGTGGTCGTGGTCCTCCATGACCTGGACCAGCAGTTCCCACTCGGGGTAGTCACCGCGCGCGACCGCCTCGTACAGGTCCTTGGTGGCGTGGCCGAGGCCCTGCGCCTGCACGTTGGCGGCGTCCTCCTCGGTCATGCTGCGCACGCCCTGCTTCGGCTGCCAGTGGTACTTCACCAGCACGGTGTCGCCCTGCTGGTTGACCCACTTGTAGGTGTTGACGCCGAAGCCCTGCTGGTGGCGGTAGTCGGCGGGGATGCCGCGTGGGCTGAAGAGGTTGACGAGCATGTGCATGCACTCGGGGGTCTGCGACATGAAGTCGAAGATCCGCCGGGGCTGCTGCTCGAAGGTGACCGGGTCGGGCTTGAGGGAGTGGATGACGTCGGGGAACTTGATCGCGTCCCGGATGAAGAAGACGCCGAGGTTGTTGCCGACGAGGTCCCAGTTGCCGTCCTCGGTGTAGAACTTCACCGCGAAGCCGCGCGGGTCGCGGGCCGCCTCGGAGGAGTCCCGGCCGCCGATGACGGTGGAGAAGCGCACGGCCAGGTCGGTGCGCTTGCCGCGCTCCTGGAACAGCTTGGCGCGGGTGTAGCGGTCGATGGGCTCGTCGCCCCAGGCGCCGTACGCCTCGAAGTAGCCGTACGCGGTCACCCCGCGCGCGTGGACGACGCGCTCCGGGATGCGCTCCCGGTCGAAGTGGCTGATCTTCTCCAGGAACTGGTAGTTCTCCAGGGTCGCCGGGCCGCGGGCACCGACGGTGCGCTGGTTCTGGTTGTCGTAGACCGGATGGCCCTGCCGGTTGGTGAGGACCTCGCGGTCGTCCCCGGGACCGGGTCCCTTGCTGGAAACGTCGGTCATGACGGCACTCCTTCGACTGTGCTTCGGCTGGGCGGTGCGCGGACGGGTACACAGCGGGACACGACGTGTGCCCGCGGGCACGCCGGTCCCGGCCGGCAGCCGGGCTCGGCTGATCGCGGCTGCGCGTCTGGGTACCCCGGCGTGCGGTATCGACGCATGCGCGGCGGACATCCGTCGGTGTGATCCGTGGGGCGTGCGGGACGCACGCGAGCGCCGGTCCGTGCCCCGGCGAGCACCGGACGGGCGCGGTAGCGGCCGCCGGGCGGGACCGTCCCCTCGCGAGCCGGTCGCGGCGCCCGGAACCACACGTGTCACGATGATCGGTGCCCGCCGCCTCGGGTCCCGGTACGGCGGGCACGCCGAGGAGCACCGTCGAGCACCGTGGAGAGGCAGGCAACCGCACCATGACCGCCGTACAGGGAACAGCCTTGGAGATCCCCACTCCGGACGGCACCGCCGACGCCTATCTCGCCCACCCCGGCGACGGGCGCCCCCGTCCGGCGGTCCTGCTCTACATGGACGCCTTCGGGCTCCGCCCCCACCTGGAGGAGATGGCCGACCGCCTGGCCGGGGCCGGGCACACGGTCCTGGTGCCCAACGTCTTCTACCGGCACGGACGCGCCCCGGTGGTCGAGCTGCCGTACCCGATCGACCCGGGGAGCCGCCCGGAGATCTTCGAGCGGCTCGGCCCGATCATGGGGGCGCTGACGCCCGAGCTCGCCATGCGGGACGCCGGGGCGTACCTGGACTGGCTGGCCGGGAGCCCGCTGACCGTGGACGGGCCCGTCGCGCTCACCGGTTACTGCATGGGCGCCGCGCTGGCCCTGCGCACCGCCGGAACGTATCCGGACCGGGTCGCCGCCGCGGCCGGCTTCCACGGCGGCAACCTGGCCACCGACGCGCCCGACAGCCCGCACCTGCTGGCCGGTCGCGTCACCGGCGAGCTGTACTTCGGCCACGCCGACCAGGACCACTCGCTGCCCCCGGAGCAGATCCGGCGGCTGGAGGAGGCGCTCACCGCGGCGGGCGTCCGCCACCGCTGCGAGGTCTACCCCGGCGCGCACCACGGTTTCACCCAGGCCGACACGGCCGCCTACGACCAGGAGGCCGCCGAGCGCCACTGGACGGCCCTGCTGGACCTGCTGGCCCGTACCTTCTGACCCGCTCCGCCCCCGCCAGGCCCCCGCGCCCGGTTCCGCGCACCGTTCGTGCACCGCGGAACCGGGCGCGGTGGCGTGGAACCTCCACATCCTCTCCATTGACATGCACTCGCCGCAGCGCAACGCTGAGAGCGCTCTCATTGGTACAGACCGCGTTACCCCCACACCCCCCAAGCACCCCCCACACACCCCCACACGAGCGCGACCGCACGGAGGTAGGAGAGTGGCAGCAACAACACTCGGGAGACGAGGACACCGGACCCTGGTGACGATCGCGGCGACCGCCCTGGGCGCCGCCCTCGCGATCGGCACACCGGCCCCGGCCCCGGCGGCGGAGGCGGCCGTCCCCGCGACCATCCCCCTGGACCTGACCAACAACTCCGGCCGCGGCGAGGCCGTGTACGTCTACGTCATCGGCACCGAGCTGTCCTCGGGCCGGCAGGGGTACGCCGACGCGAACGGCGTCTTCCACGCGTGGCCCGCCGGCGGCAATCCCCCCACACCCGCGCCGGACGCCTCCATCCCGGGCCCGGCCGCCGGGCAGTCGAAGACGATCCGGCTGCCCAAATTCTCGGGCCGGGTCTACTACTCGTACGGACAGAAGCTCGAGTTCCGGCTGACCACCGGCGGCCTGGTGCAGCCCGCCGTGCAGAACGCGAGCGACCCGAACCGGAACATCCTGTTCAACTGGACGGAGTACACCCTCAACGACTCCGGCATCTGGATCAACAGCACCCAGGTCGACATGTTCTCCGCGCCGTACTCGGTGGGCGTACGCCGGGGCGACGGCTCCACCGCGACCATCGGCAAGCTCAAGAGCGGTGGCTACAACGCCGTCGTCAACGGGCTGCGCGGACAGCAGGGCGGCTGGTCGAACCTGGTCCAGACGCGCTCCGACGGCACCGTCCTGCGGGTCCTCGCCCCCCTGTACGGGCTGGAGACCGGCGCGCTGCCCAGGAACGTGCTGGACGACTACGTCAACCGCGTCTGGCAGAAGTACTCCTCCGAGACGCTGACGGTCACCCCGTTCACGCACGAGCCGAACACCAAGTACTACGGCAAGGTGTCCGGCAACGTCATGAACTTCACCAACGGCTCAGGAGCCGTCGTCACCAGCTTCCAGAAGCCGGACGCCGACAGCATCTTCGGCTGCCACAAGCTGCTGGACGCGCCCAACGACCAGGTGCGCGGGCCGATCTCCCGCACCCTGTGCGCGGGCTTCAACCGGTCCACGCTCCTGACCAACCCAAACCAGCCGGACTCCTCCTCGGCGGGCTTCTACCAGGACGGCGTCACCAACCACTACGCCAAGCAGATCCACGCCCAGATGGCCGACGGCAAGGCCTACGCCTTCGCCTTCGACGACGTGGGCAACCACGAGTCCCTCGTCCACGACGGCGCTCCCCAGGGGGCGAGCATCACGCTCGACCCGTTCTCCTGATCGTCGCCCGGCGCCGCCCGCGGGGCCGCCGCCGCCCGGCTCATCCCCGCCGGGCGGCGCGGTCCTGCGTGCGGTGGTCGTAGTACGCCCAGACGGAGACCGCGACGAGGGCGGTGAGCACGACGAGCACCGGGCGGGCCACTCCCGAGGTGGCCAGAGCGACGAGGCCGACCGCGGCCCCGCCCGCGAACATGACCACACGGCTGAGCAGGTAGTGCTTCGGGTCCTGCGGGTTCTCCCGGTCCTTCAGCTCGTGCAGGGCCTCCTTGGCCGGCTCGTCCGCGCCGCGCCGACGGCGCCTGCGGTACTCCAGCCCGAAGCTGATCAGGGCGTACAGCGCGATCGCGCCCAACGCCCACAGCCAGGTCCCGGGATCGCCACTCGTTCCACGCGCCAGCACCACGCCGGACCACCTCCCTTTCGGCGCCTGTTACCCGGACCCCCGCGAAACAGACCCGCCCACTTGGTATGGACCTGACAGCCGGCGCGGGCTACGCTCCACACCGCTCCAACCACGGAGAGCGCTCTCACGCAGCAGTCACCCGCACCGCCCGTTCCACCCCCACCTCGCTGGAACAACGAAGGGCAACTCCCTTGAGACGCAACAGATTCAGGCAGGCCGGTCTCGCGGCACTCCTCGTCGTCGGCACCTGGGCCGCCGCCGGAACCGTGACCGCGTCGGCGAGCGGCACCCCCACGGCCGACGAGGCCCCGGCCTCCGCCGGTCTCCTCTCCGCCCTGCAGCAGGACCTCGGGCTGACCCGGGCGCAGGCCGAGGAGCGGCTGGCCGCCGAGGAGCGGGCGACCGCCCTCGAACCGGAGGTCCGCCGGACCGCGGGGGCCGCGTACGGCGGTTCCTGGTTCGACGCCTCGAGCGGCAGGCTGACCGTCGCCGTCACCTCCGACGCCTCCGCCACGACCGTACGGACCCTCCGCGCCACCGGTGCGGCCGTGCGCACCGCGCCGCACAGCGCACGTGAACTGGACACCACGAAGCAGCGCATCGACGCGCTGTCCGCGCCCGAGGGCGTGAGCAGCTGGCACGTCGACCCGGAGGCGGGTTCGGTCGTCGTGAACGTCGTCGCCGACCAGCGCTCGGACAACGATGTCCAGCGGTTCGTCGCCCGCGCCCGCGAGGCCGGTCCCGTCACCGTCGCCGAGGTCGCGGCGGCACCGGAGACGTTCGCCGCCGGGACGGTCGGCGGCGATCCGTACTACACGGGCAACGTCCGCTGCTCCATAGGGTTCTCGGTGCACGGGGGCTTCGTCACCGCCGGGCACTGCGGCCCGAGGGGCCAGGCCGTGCGCGGCTGGGACAACACCCACATCGGCACCTTCCAGGGCTCCTCGTTCCCCGGCGACGACATGGCCTGGGTGAGCGTGGGCAGCGGCTGGTGGACGGTCCCGGTCGTCCTGGGCTGGGGCACCGTCTCCGACCAGCTGGTGCGCGGTTCGGCCGAGGCGCCCGTCGGCGCGTCGGTCTGCCGGTCGGGCTCGACCACGCGCTGGCACTGCGGCAGGGTCCTCGCCAAGAACGAGACCGTCAACTACAGCCAGGGCGCGGTGCACCAGATGACCAAGACCAGCGTCTGCGCGGAGCCCGGCGACTCGGGCGGCTCGTTCATCAGCGGCGACCAGGCCCAGGGCGTCACCTCCGGCGGCTGGGGCAACTGCTCCGGCGGCGGCGAGACCTGGCACCAGCCCGTCAACGAGATCCTCAACCGTTACGGCCTGACCCTGCACACGGCCTGAGCCGGAACGTCGGGGCACCCGCCGGTCCGCACGCGGCGGCGGGTGCCCTCGTCCGGACGCACGTCCCGGCGCGCTACACGGCGCCCGGTACGAAGTTGACGCGCTCGCGGACCACCGGGAACCCGGCCCGCGCGAAGTGCGCCGCCATGGGCCGGTTCCCCCGGTCGGTCGCCGCGGCGACGAAGGCGGCGCCCTGCCCGACCAGGGTGTGGAGGCACTCGGTCAGCAGGTCGTAGGCGTACCCGCGGCCGCGCCGCTCCGGCAGGACGCCGACGAACGCCACGCACGGGCCGGACGGGTTGTGGGCCGGGACGTGCATGCCGACCGGCTCCCCCGCCTCCGTGTACGCGACCTGCCACCACTCCCGCGGGGACGGCAGCCAGCGGAAGAAGTCCAGCTCCTCCTGCGCCGCCCGGTCGGGGCCGCCCTCCTCGACGGCCTTGCGCGCGTGGGCGTCCAGGGTCACCGAGTGGATGCGGCGCAGCATGTCGTGGAGGACCGCGTCGTCCGGTTCGGCGGCGAAGCGCAGCCGGCCGGGCCGCGCGGGCAGTCCGCACTCCGGCGTCCACCGGTACAGGTACCGCTCCACCAGCGGGGCGTACCCCGCGGCCGCCGCGGCGGCGCGGCGCGTCCCGGCGGCGGCACGCAGGTGCGGTACGTCACGCCAGCCACCCGGCAGGTTGAGTTCGAGCTCCACCTGCCAGGGCGCCGTGCGGAGCAGTGCGGCGCCCGCCTCGGTCTCGCCCTCCGCCACGTCGAACCAGTTGATGTTGAGGGGTGCGGTGTCGTCGGGGCCGCCCCACCAGGCGCCGCGGGCCACCACCCGGCCGTCGCGCAGGGCGACGCGCTTCCAGTCGGGGCGGTGCCGGGTCCGCGCGTGCGCCGTACGCGCGTCCAGGGGGTCCGGCATCGTGTCGAAGAGAGGGGCGTCGCCCTCGTCGAGCGTACGGATGACCAGGTCGGTCATGGATTCCTCCGGGAGGGAGCAGCGGTTCGCCGGATGCGCTCCCGGTCAGTCGAGGCACGCCGGGGCAGCGGTGAGGGAGCGCGGGAACGGTGTGTACGGCACGGCACTCGCCTCCTTCCGCTGGCCGTTGGTCTCAGGGCGTGGGCACTGACGGTACGGGGGCGCCCGCCCGACGTCCACCGGATTGGCGGGACGCCGCGTCAGCGGGCCGCCGCCCGGTCGCCGTCCGCTGCGGTCCGGTGCCGTGCGGGCAGCAGCCGGCGGGCGGTGAGCGCCAGGCTGAGCTCGACCATGTCGGTGGGGCGGGTGAGTGAACGGCCCGTCAGGTGCTCGCAGCGGCGCAGCCGGTTGAGGACGGTGTTGCGGTGGCAGTACAGCCGCTCCCCCGCGCGCTGCGCCGAGCCGTCGCAGTCCAGCCACGCGGTGAGGGTGTCCAGGAGCAGGTCGCGGTCGGCGGGTTCCAGGCGGAGCAGGGGGCCGAGGGCCCGCTCGGCGAGGGCCCGGCCGAGCTCCGGACTGGACACGACGAGGGCCGCGGGCAGCCGCTCGCACAGCCGCACGCCGCCCCCGTCCGCGGGACAGAGGCGCAGCGCCAGGTCGGCCAGCCGGCGGGCGTCGCCCAGTGCGGCGAGCCCGTCCACGGCGGGGCCGGTCCCCCACCGCACCCCGGCCGGCCGGTCCCGTTCCGGTGCGGCGTCCGGCAGCCCCTCCGCCCCGGCCGGGAGCAGGACGATGCCGTGGTCGACGTCCGCGCCGGTGTGCCAGTGCGCGCGCAGCCCCGCGGGGACCGCGGCCGACCGTACGTCCGCGCTCCCGGCGAGGGGCCCGCCGGCCACGGAGACGACGACGTACCGGCCGTCCTCCGGCAGGTCCAGCGCCTCGGCGGCCTCGGGCAGGTCGGCGATCCGGCTGGTCCCGTCGAGCAGCGCCGCCGCCAGCAGCCGCGACCGGTTCTCCCGGCGCCGGTTCAGCCGCCGCTCCGTCTGCCGGTAGGCCTCCGCGACGAGGGCGCTGTGCTCGTCCACGAAGTTCCACACGTCGGCCGCCACGTGCACGAGCAGGCGTACGTCGCCGGGGGCGGCCGCGGAGGTCTCCTCGACGAGCGCCTGCCACACCAGGGAGCCGCCGAGCCGGAAGGCGTGCAGCAGGGCGTCCAGGGGCAGCCCCTGCTCGGCGCGCTCGGCGCCGATCCGCCAGGAGCAGCGGCGGGCCGCGTCGCGGGTGCCGCGGGGGTCGATGAGCGAGGCCACGCTGTGCCGCAGGGAGCCGTGCGCCTCCTGCCAGACGGCCGTGCGGTCGGCGCGCAGCGCGGCCCGGTAGGCGGGCTGCTGTTCCTGCAGGGCGGCCACCAGCCGGTCGGTGAGCTCCGGGACGTCGTGCAGCAGTGACCGGGCCGCCCGGTGGAGCACCCGGCGCGCGTCCGCGTCGGTGCGCGAGCGGATCCGCGCGTCACGCGGTGGTGGAGCGTCGGGGGGCGGTCCCGGCCGGGTCGCGCCACGGGTCCGTACGGCGGGCTGCATCGCGGTCCTCCCTGGAGCGGTGGGCTGCGGCGCGCGCCGGCCGCGGGCCGCGCGGCCGGGCACGGTCCGGTGCGCGTCGGTCCGCGGCCGTGGCCGCCGCCTGAACTCGTCCTGCCCCGAAGAATGACATACCGTCCGGTCGGTCCCTAGAGTCCTGCGCCGGGCTTTTCCAGCCGGCCGGGGTCCTCCAGCTGTTCCACCCTGCGCGCCAGTTCCACCCGGGAGCGCACCCCGAGCGCGGCGAAGACGTTGCGCAGGTGGTGGTCGACCGTGCGGGTGCTGAGCGACAGGATCTGCGCCACCTCGCGGTTGGTGGCGCCCTCGGCCACGTGGCGGGCGATGCGCAGTTGCTGCGGGGTCAGCCGGGCGGACAGCGCGCCGGCGCTCTCCCCCGCGGGCGCCGCGCCGGTGGCGCGCAGTTCGCCGCGCGCCTGTCCGGCCCAGGCCCCGGCACCGCACCGTTCGAAGGCGACCAGCGCCTCCGTGAGCCGGTCGCGCGCCTCCCGGAGCCGCCTGCGTCTGCGCAGCCACTTGGCGTACAGCAGCTGGGTGCGGGCCTGTTCGAAGTCTCCGCCCACGGCCCGGTGGCGGGCCAGCGCGTCCCGGTAGTGCGCTTCGGCCCGGTCCTGGGGTGCCAGCAGGGCGCGGCAGCGGGCGAGCTGGGCGGGTGCCTGCGGGTCGGCGCCGAAGCGCGCCCACAGGGCGAACTCCGCCACGACCGCGTGCGCCTCCCGCGGCCGTCCGGCGAGGGCGGCCGCCTCGACGTAACAGGGCATGGCCAGCATCCGTACGGCGAAGTGCCCGTGGCGCGTACCGGCGCCGACCAGGGGGCCGAGGCGGGCGGCGGCCTCGGCGGGCCGGCCCCGGCCCAGGTCCGTGCGGCCGAGCGCCCATTCGGCGAGGGTGGCCGCCTGGGTGAGCCCGTGCCGCCGGGCGGTGCCGAGGGCGGCCTCGGCCTGTTCGGTGACGAGCGCGGCCTCGCCCTCGATCGACGCGGCCAGCGCCAGCACGGCGCGGTGGTGGGCCGCCGAGTTCCGCAGCCCGCAGTGGTGCGCGGCG
>NZ_JAVRHI010000510.1:0-18708 GCF_034105845.1 Streptomyces sp. CRN 30
GGCCGCCTGCGGCGGCCGCACCGCGATCCTGCCCGGCGGGCTGGTTCGCAGCGTGATCGCCGGTACACCCAGAGTGACGTGAGTAAAGCGTGACTCAAGGTCTTTCGTCCCGCAACTCGCGGCCCGGTTAGTGGCCGCGCCCCGCCGCCCTGCGCACGGCTTCGATGAAGCGGTGCGCCGCGGGCGGTCCGGGCTGACCCGGAGTGGGGTCGTGCTCGCCGAGGATCAAGGTGTAACGCGTGCCGTTCAGATCGGCCAGCGCCCGATCCTCATGGGCGAACCAGGGTTTGGAGGCGCGCACCGCCTGTACCGGCGCGCTGTCGATCTCGCTGCCGTAGCTGGTGAGCAACTGCAGCCTGCCGTCCTTGATCCGCACCTGTCCGGCCCGGGTGAGTGAGCGCAGCCTCTTGCCGATCCGCACGCCCGTAGCCGTGAACTCCGGCTCCGTCGTCATGTTCTCTCCGCCCCCTTGTGCGAGTCGTGTCGGCTTCAGCTCTCCCGGTGACCCGTGTGGGTCCTGTGCTGTGCACCCCCGTGCGGACCCCGAACTGGCTGCTGGGCCCATGCGGTGAAGTCTGCACGCCCCCGGCGTCGAGCACCAGTGCGCATGGTCGGGACGGGCCGCGGTCGGGGGGCGCGCTGGGGGCACACCGGCCGAATGCGCCCCCATGCGCCCGCGCACCACTCGCCACAGGTGCGCTTTGGGGTCTTCAAAGGGCTGTTTATGCAGGTGAGAAGCGTGCGATGGGTGTCTATGATCGAGGAATCCGACCGTGCGCACCGCCGTCGGCAGTACGTGTGAGGAGCCTCGCGGTGACCATCCCCCAGACGCCCCGGACCGGCCGGATCCTGGACACCCTCGACGTCGACCGCAGCGACGCCGGCTACCGGGAGTGGCTCAAAGAAGCCGTCCGCAGGGTGCAGGCCGACGCGAACCGTTCGGCGGACACGCATCTGCTCCGTTTCCCGCTCCCGGACGGCTGGGACATCGATCTCTACCTCAAGGACGAGTCGACCCACCCCACCGGCAGCCTCAAGCACCGCCTCGCCCGCTCGCTGTTCCTCTACGGGCTGTGCAATGGCTGGATTCGTCCGGACCGCCCGGTGATCGAGGCGTCCAGCGGCTCGACGGCCGTCTCGGAGGCGTACTTCGCGAAGCTGATCGGCGTGCCCTTCATCGCGGTCATGCCACGCACGACGAGCGCCGAGAAGTGCCGACTGATCGAGTTCCACGGAGGCCGGTGCCACTTCGTGGACGACCCGCGCACCATGTACGAGGCGTCCCTCGCCCTGGCGGCGGAGACGGGGGGCCACTACATGGACCAGTTCACCTACGCCGAACGTGCCACGGACTGGCGCGGCAACAACAACATCGCCGAGTCGATCTTCCGTCAGATGGAGCTGGAGCGGTTCCCCGAACCCGCCTGGATCGTCGCCACGGCCGGGACCGGAGGCACCTCGGCGACCATCGCGCGGTACGTGCGCTACAGGCAGTATGACACTCGCATATGCGTCGCGGACCCGGAAAACTCATGTTTCTTCGACGGCTGGGCGGCCGGCGATCCGGACGTCACCTGTGACCGCGGTTCACGGATCGAGGGCATCGGACGGCCCCGCATGGAGCCCAGCTTCGTGACCGGCGTCGTCGACCGGATGATGAGGGTCCCGGACGCGGCGAGCGTGGCGGCCGTACGCGCCCTGCACGGGGCGACCGGCCGCAGGGCGGGCGGCTCCACCGGCACCGGACTGTGGAGCGCCCTGCGGATCGTCGCCGAGATGCGGGCCGAGGGCCGGCGCGGGAGCGTGGTCACCCTGCTGTGCGACCCCGGGGACCGCTACCTCGACAAGTACTACTCCGACGCCTGGCTCGCGGAGCAGGGGCTCGACATCGCGCCGTACACGGCGGCCGTCGGGACGCTCCTGGAGACGGGGGAGTGGCCGGCCTGAGGCAGCGCACGCCCGTCCGGCGGAGCGCACGTGCGCCCGGACCGCGCGATCGGCGGCCGAGCGCACGCACGCCCGTCCGGCGGGGTCTCGGCCGGACGCTCGGCCGGACGCCTCCGGAGAAGGGGGCGGTGGCAGGGCGCGGGACGGCCGGCGCCACCGTACTGCGCCGCGCCGACACCTGTCTTCCCGTCGGCGCCGCTCCCCGTCGGCCGTCGCCGGGGAGGGACCTCCGCCGGGCGGAGCCGGCCGCCGGACGCCGCCGTGTCAGACGCCGCCCGAGGGGCCGGACCCGTCGGCGACCACCAGTTCCCTGAGGTGCTCGGAGACCTCCGCGCGCGCCGCGCCCGGCAGCCCGGAGTCGGTGACCAGCGTGTCGACCTGCTCCAGGGAGGCGAAGGAACTCAGGCCCACCGTGCCCCACTTGGTGTGGTCGGCCACCACGACCACGCGCCGCGCGGACTGCACGAGCCGCCGGTTGGTCTCGGCCTCCGCCAGGTTCGGCGTGGACAGGCCCGCCTCGACCGATATGCCGTGCACACCGAGGAACAGCACGTCGAAGTGGAGCGCGGCGATCGCCTGGTCGGCGACGGGCCCCACGAGGGAGTCCGAGGGGGTGCGGACCCCGCCCGTGAGCACGACCGTCGCCGCACCCGGCCGTTGTCCCGCGGTGCGCTGCGCGGCGTGGAACACGTCCGCCACCCGTACCGAGTTGGTGACCACGGTCAGGTCCGGCACGTCGAGCAGCCGGTGCGCGAGCGCGTACGTCGTCGTCCCCCCGGACAGGGCGATCGCCGCCCCCGGGGCGACCAGACCGGCCGCGGCCCGCGCGATGTCCTCCTTGGCGGACAGCTCCAGACCGGACTTGGCCTCGAACCCGGGCTCGTGCGTGCTCGCCTCGGCCACCGGCACAGCGCCGCCGTGCACCTTCGCGACGGCGCCCTGGCGGGCGAGCGCGTCGAGGTCGCGGCGGACCGTCATGTCGGACACCCCGAGCTTGCGCGTCAGTTCGTTGACCCGGACGCCGCCGCGGCGCCGCACCTCGTCGAGGATCAGGGCACGGCGCTGCTCCGCGAGGAGGTTCTGGTTGTCACTCACGCCCGCTCCGGTCCTTTCGCCCCATGACGCCTCCCGTACCCCCTCCGACGAGGGCATTCCTTCCGTGCCCGGCCCTCGAGGACGTCCCATCCTCGCACGGACGGACAGCCGCCGCGCCACTGCCCGTGTCGACGCGGACACGCCACGCCGGGACGGTCCGCGCGCGAGCCGGTGCCGCGGTACGGGGAGATTCCGTGACCGCAGGTGTAGGCGCCGCCCAGGGGCGGGATCATGTGCGTGCACTGCACGGCTGCCGAGGGCGCGGCACGGGGGAAAGGGCACCACAGTGACACGTGCGGCGGAACACAGAGGGAACGCCACGGACGCCACGGACGCCACGGACGGCGAGGACCCGGAGGGCCCGGTCGGCACGGCACTCGAACTCCTCGTCCACGGCGTGGGCGGCACCACGCCGGAGAAGATGCTCGACGACCCGCGGACCGTACGCGTCACCGGTGACGGCATCGCGGCCGTCTTCCGGCGCATCGACGACGCGGACGCCGAGAGCCGGCCCGAGGACCGCCCCGAGGACCGGCGCGGCAAGCCGGTGCCCGAGGCGTACGTCTGGTGCAACCTGACCTCCGGCAACGGCTCGCGCGCCCTGTGGCTGTTGCTGCTGCCCTTCATGGTGGTCAACCTCGCCCACTGGATGCGCCCCACCACCTCGGGCCGGCGGCGCACCGTGCGCCTCTACGGTCTGCTGGTGCGGCTGGCCGGACTCAGCCTGACCGTGCTGCTGGTGGCCGCCGCCTGCGAGGTCGCCCTCGACCTGGCCGCCTGGCAGTGCGCGGGCACGCCCGCGTGCGCCCGGGACCACACGTGGCTCGGCTTCCTGTCGCCCGACGTGTCCGGCGGCGGCTGGTGGAGCGCGCCCGGCCGCCGGCTCGCCCTGGCCTCCCTGGTCCCGGCCGCGCTCACCGCACTGCTGTGGTACCTGTCCCACCGCACCTGGCGCACGTACGAGTCGCAGCAGCCCATGCGGTACGAGACCGTGCGCGAGGAGGCCGAGCACACGGCGCTGAACCGGCCGGGCTTCTGGTACGGGCGCCGGCTGGTGGCCCGGCTGCGCGCCGCGCACACGGCGGCGGGCTTCCTCACGATCGCGGCGGCGGTGGGCACGTCCGCCGCCCGCCACGACCGCGCACCCGGCGGCCCCGCGCTCCTCGACGTACTGGGCTGGCTGCTGAACGCCGCGCTGGCCGCCGGGGCGGTCGTCGTGGTGGGGGTGGTGTGCCGC
Source organism: Streptomyces sp. CRN 30 (assembly GCF_034105845.1). Taxonomy (NCBI): domain Bacteria; kingdom Bacillati; phylum Actinomycetota; class Actinomycetes; order Kitasatosporales; family Streptomycetaceae; genus Streptomyces; species Streptomyces sp. CRN 30. Next base: position 4,280 of record NZ_JAVRHI010000510.1, read on the forward strand.
CGGGGCCGCAGCGAGAGACGGCTGGACCGGAGGGTGGACCGTGCCCTGGTGCGCCACCTGCCCGCCGCCTCGATCGCCGTGTGGGTCCTGGCCCTGGTGTACGCGGGCTGGTCGCGCCCGGAGTGGACGTCCGCGGGCAGGCTGCCGGGCGACATGACGTTCGGCGGGATCACCCTCGCGCAGAGCCTGCTCGTCGTCGTCCTCGGCGTGGTGGCCCACCTGCTGTACCGCTCGCACCCCGATCCGCGCACCGCGATGCGCGGACTCGCCGGGCCCGCGGTCGCGATGCTGGCCTGCGCGCTCGGCGGGGTGATGACCGGCGGCGTGGCCCAGCGCGTGGCGGACTGGCTCAACGGCACCGGGGACACGGCGGTCCTCGGCCCGCCCGTCCTGCTGACCTGGCAGGCGTCCGTCATCCCGCCGTTGCTGGTGGTGGTCGTGCTGCTCGTCGGCTGGCTGGCCTGGCGCACCGCGGTGCTGCGGCGCCGCGAACTGGCGGCCGTGGAACGCGAGTACGGACTCGAGGTCGAGGCCGAAGGCAGGGGCAGGGGCAGGGGAAAGGCCGCGGCCGGGAAGGACCCTGACGCCGGCCCGACCACCGAGTCCGACGACTCCGAGCGCAGGGACTCCGCCCGCACCCGCCACATCGCCCGCACCCGCGCCATGGCCGCCCTCACCGACCGGGCGCCGCGCATCGTCGGCATCGTCTCCACGGTGACCCTGCTCCTCGGCGTCGGCGCCCTGCTGGGCGCCACGCTGACCGGGAAGGTGCCGGGCGAGGCCGCGCGCGGCACGTACCCCTTCGTCGAGGGCGCCGCGCAGACCGCGCAGGCGCTCGGTTCCTGGCTCATCGGGTTCGGCTTCCTCCTCTTCGTCACCTGGGGCCGCCGCGCCTACAAGGACGCCTCCGCACGGCGCACCATCGGCATCCTCTGGGACGTCGGCACCTTCTGGCCGCGCGCCGCCCACCCCTTCGCCCCGCCCTGCTACGCCGAGCGCGCCGTGCCCGACCTGACCTGGCGCATGGAGACCTGGACGCGCGATACCGGCGGGCGGCTGGTACTCTCCGGGCACTCCCAGGGGAGCGTCCTCGCAGCGGCCGCCGCCTGGCAGTTGTCCCCCGAGGTGCGGGGGAGGATCGCGCTGCTCACCTACGGCTCACCGCTGGAGCGGCTCTACGGCCGCTGGTTCCCGGCCCACTTCGGACCGCACGCGCTCGGCTCCCTGCACCGCGAGATCGACTGCTGGCGCAACCTGTACCGGCACACCGACCCCATCGGCGGGCCGGTGCGCCTGCACGGGGACAGCGGGCCCGAGGTCGACGCCGAGCCGTTCAGGGACCCCCTCGCCTACGGCCGCACCCGCGCCCACCCGCTGCCCGCGCCGGTCCTCGGCCACTCCGACTACCAGGCCGACCCGGCCTTCGCCCGGGAGCGCGAGCGGCTGCTGGACCGGATCGGCCCGGAGGTGCCGGGCCAGCGCGGCGCGGACTGAACGCCGGTGAACCGCGATCCGGCCGGAGCGCTCAGGGCAGTTCCGGCAGGTCCTCCGGGTACAGCAGCGTCAGGTCGTCCGTGCTCGGTTCGGGGAGCTGGGCGACCCGGCCCGCGTGGCGCTCCACCATCGCCTCGAAGGTCTGCCGCGCGGTGCGGCCGTTGCCGAACGCCGGTCCCTTGGGTATCGCCGTGAAGTACTTCAGCAACGCGTCGGGGGCGCCGGGACCGAGCCGGTACTCCTGCTCCTCGGCCTGCTGCTCCACGATCCGCAGCATCTCCTCCGAGCCGTAGTCGCCGAAGGTGATGGTGCGGGAGAAACGGGAGGCGACGCCCGGGTTGACCGAGAGGAACCGCTCCATCTCCGCCGTGTAGCCCGCGACGATGACCACCACCGCCTCCCGGTGGTCCTCCATCAGCTTCACCAGCGTGTCGATGGCCTCCTTGCCGAAGTCGCGGCCCGCGTCCTCCGGTGACAGCGCGTACGCCTCGTCGATGAAGAGCACCCCGCCGCGCGCCCGGTCGAACGCCTCCTGGGTGCGGATCGCGGTCGACCCGATGTGCTCGCCGACCAGGTCCACCCGGGACACCTCCACCAGGTGCCCCTTCTCCAGGACGCCGAGCGAGGCCAGGATCTCGCCGTACAGCCGGGCGACCGTCGTCTTGCCGGTGCCGGGGGAGCCGGTGAAGACCAGGTGACGCCGTACGGAGGCCGCCTTCAGACCCGCCTCGCGGCGGCGCCGGCCCACCTCGATCATGTCGGTCAGGGCCCGCACCTCGCGCTTGACGCTGTCCAGGCCCACCAGCGCGTCGAGCTCGCCGAGGACGTCCGCCGAGGTCCGCGCGGGCTTCTCGGGCTCCGCGGCGGGCACGGCCGTGACCGCCGGCTCGGTGACGCGCGGCGAGGGGACCGTGCTCAGCAGGCCGACGGTCCCCGTCACCGGCTGCGCGACGGGGTCCCGCGGCACGGACGGCCCCGGCCCGATGCCCGCGCTCTCGTCGCTCGCGCAGTCCTCGACGAGGGGCCCGCCCGTGTCACCGGGGCCGCCGTCGGCGAACTCGTAACCGCCGCGCGCACAGCGCTCGGTGCGGCACTTGCGCAAGGTCGCCCGGCAGCCGTCGATGACGTGGAAGCCGTAGCCGCCGCTGCCCGTGACCCGGCAGTGCAGGAAGGAGCCACGCCCTTCCGCCGAGACGTAGAAACCGGCCTCCGCGGGCGAGGTGACCGTGCAGCGCTCGATGGTGGGATCGGCGCCCTTGGTGACGATCACCCCGGTCTGGACCTCGTCCACGGTGCAGCCGGACAGCGTGCCGCCGCTGCCGTGGTCGCGGAACCAGGCGCCCGTCGCGGCCTCCCGGATCCGGCAGTCGTCGAGCTGCGCGGTGGCGCCGTCGCTGACCGACACGGCGGTGTTGCGCACCTGGGAGAGGTCGCTGTCGACGACGTCCACGCGCGAACCCCGGTCGAGCACGAACAGGGCGTCCGGCACGTCGTGCACCCGGCACGCGTCCAGCACCGCCGTCGCGCCGTCGCTGATCCACACCGCGGGGTAGTCGCCCGTGCTGTCGGAGATCTCGCACTGGTTGGCGTCCACGCGGGTGCCCGGGTCCCACACCGAGAGACCGTTGCGCCCGAACCGCTGCACCGTGGTGCGGGTCAGCGTCAGCACGGAACGGGAGCGCAGGTCGACCGCGTTCTCCGGGACGTCGTGGATGCGGCAGTCGGCGAGCGTGAGCACCGCGTCCGTGTCGAGGGTGACGCCGTCCCCGCCGGTGCGGTGCACCTCGCAGTCGGTGAGGTACGCCGAGGCCCGCCCGGTGACCTGCACCCCGGAGCCCCGGACCTCGTACACCTCGCAGCCGACCGCCTCCAGGGAGCTGTTCTCGCCGGCCGCCGACAGACCGACCCCGGAGGCGTGGTGCACCCGGCAGCGCTCGAGGCGGGGGTGGGCGCCGCCGCGGACGGCGACGGCGGCCTGCCCGGCCGCGACCACCTCGCACTCCTCGAACACCCCGCTGCCGCCGTCCACCACGGCGATGCCGACACCGGCGGGGTTGTCCACCGTGCAGCGGCGCACCGTCGGGCGGGCGCCGCCGCGCACCTCGATGCCGGCGGCCGAGCGGGTCACGATCCGTAGGTCGAGCAGTTCGGGTACGCCCTCCTCGACGAGCACCGCGGGCGCCGCCGAGTCCTGTCCCTCCACGTGCAGGTCCTGCACCACGGCGGAGGCGCGCACGGTCAGCGGCACCCCGTCCGCCGGGGCGAGGCGCACGGAGCCGGGCGCGCCCTCCGGGCCGCGCAGGGTCACCGCCCGGTCCAGCACGAGGTTCTCCCGGTAGGTGCCGGGGGCGACGGTGAGCACGTCGCCGTCGCCCGCCGCCTCGAGGGCCGCGGCGAGGGAGGCGTACTCGCCCGTGCGGCGCCGCCACCGCGATGTGCCGGTGTGCGTCACCTGGACCATGCCCTGTGCCATGGTGCTGCTCTGCCCCCACCTCGTCGAACGCGGGTCGATTGCCGAAGAGTTCGGCCGGTCCACCGTAGCGTGCGCGGAGCGGGGAAGTTGACCAGAGCCACCGGGCCGCTCAGCTGCCGGTGCCCGTCCTGCCCCAGTCCGGGCCGGCCCCGTGCCATGCCTGGTCCCAACGGGCGTAGCGGCGCCGGAGCAGGTGCCGGACGACCAGCCGCCGGACGCCCTCGGCGGCCGCCGCCGCGCCCAGCGCCGCGCCGACCCCGGCCAGCACGGCGTGCGCCGTCGCGGTGCCGGTGTCCAGCGGGCGGGCCACGGGACGGCCGCCCCCGTCCGTCCACAGGGTGAACCGGTCGCCCGGACGGGGGTCCACCAGGGTCGCCCCGACCGTGCCGTGCCGCTCGGTGCCGTCCGGGGCGGTCCAGTCGGCGACGACGCGGCTGTTCCGGTCGCCGGCGGGCGCGGTCTCGGGGTTCAGCTCCAGCGGGGAGCGTGGGTGCTTCCCGACGACGGTGGCCGTCACCTCGTGGCGGGCCCGGTGCTGCTCCCGCACGGACCGCTGCAGGGCGTCCTGGGCGGCCGCCCCGACGACGGCGCCCACCAGGGGCGCGGCCACGACGATCAGCACGAGGACCGCGCAGGCCAGCCAGGCCTCGACCAGGTCCGTCGTGCGGCGCAGCGGATTGTGCCGCCAGCGCCAGAGCCCACCGATCGCTCGCACCGTCCGCACCCCCTTCCGCGTCGGTGATGACCCCGGGCGGGGCCGTTCACGCGCGAAGGCGGGGAAGAGAGAGCCACATCACCCCGTGACGAGATCACTCCCGCCCCACCACGTACTCCGGGCCCTTCACGTCACTCGAGGGACTGGAGGACACGGACCGGGTCACCGACGCGGACCGTGCCGCCGGTCTCCGGTATCAGGTTCTGCCCGAACGCCGGCGCGCCGCCGAAGCGGCGGTGGCGCCCCAGCGTCCGCAACGGCTCCCGGCCGCGCTCGGCGGTGTCCTGGTCGACGGTGGTCACGACGCACCGCCCGCACATCTTGACGACCCGGAAGACGGCCTCGCCGATCGCTATGCGGCGCCAGGAGTCCTCGGCCCAGGCGGTGGTGCCCGCCACGACCACACTCGGCCGGAAGCGGTTCATGGGCAGCGGGCCCTCCTCGGGGAACTCCCCCCGCGCCACCAGCGAGTTGAGGGCGTCGAGCGAGGCCAAGGCGGTGAGCAGCAGCGGGTAGCCGTCGGCGAAGCTCACGGTCTCGCCCGGACGCCCGTACTCCGGGTCGACGGGGCGGCGCGTGGCGGGGTCGTCGAGGTGGACCAGACGCACGTCGGTCCCCAGGTAGTCGCTGCACCAGGCGTGCGCCGCGCCGTCGGCGAGCACCCCCTCCACCTTCTCCCCGGAGATCCGCACCGTCGTCGTCCCCACCGGCTCGGGCACGTCGACGACGAGCGGCGCACGGCCGGGCGCGGACAGCACGAGGCCGCCACCGGGCGACGGCTCGGCGGCGGCCAGGGCCAGGCGCGGGTGAGGGCGCTGGGTGACGACCCCGCCCGCTCCGTCGACCAGCACCCAACGCCGGTCGCCCGCCAGCCCCCAGGGCTCCACCGCGGCCTCGGCGGGCGCGATGCCCCGGACCGCCTTCAGCGGGTGGACGTGGATCGAGTGCAGCGTCGGGTTCCCCATGCGGTCATCCTGCCCGACGGCACGGACACTCCCGTGCGGAACAGGTCAGTAGCCGCGGTACTGCTGCCCGTTGTACTGGTCCTGGTACGGCGCCGGGGCGGGGCGGGGAGCCGCGGGCCGCATCGCCTCGTACCCCGCGCCGGCCGCCATCGGGCGGGGCGGCTGCGGCTGCTGGACGCCGGGGTAACCGCGCGGGCCCGCGGGCTGCTGCGGGATGTAGGCGGTCGGCGCCTGGTGCAGCGGGGCGGGTGCGGGCGCGGGCATCTGCATCTGCATCTGCACGGGCATGGGCTGCTGGGTCTGCGGGTAGCCGTACGCGGGAGCGGGCTGGGACGGGCCGGCCGGCAGCGCGGGCAGGGCGGACGGGAGCGCGGGGAGATTGGCGCCCGGCGCGGGGAAGTTGCCGCTCGGCATGTCGTACGCCGCGGGGACTCGGATCGGGGCGATCTGCGGGGTGCCCCGCTCGGCCACGAGGGAGTCGTAGATGGGGGTGTCCGGGAAGGACGAGGCGGAGTAGTAACCGCCGCCATAGGTGGAGCGGGGGGAGGTCATGACACATAAGTAAAGCCCACGATGTGCTGGTTGGGGAGACCGATAAGAGGGTTGTTTCGTGTGTGCGCAGTGACGCTCGCCCCCCAATGTGAGCGAAGGTGAAGAAAAGGGGCGTCAGGGTGCGTTCAAATCGTGTAAAGGGCGAGTACCGGGCGGGTTACCGGGAGTTGGACGGCGGCCCCGGCGCGGGACGCGCGTAGGTACGGCCCTTCCACGCCGCGCCCACCCCCTTGTGGTGCCGTACCGCGGAGTCCACCGTCATCAGCAGGTAGAGCAGCGCGGTGAACGGCAGCAGCGGCGCGAGCCACGGCGGCTGCCGGTAGTGACGGAGCATCGGCACGTAGGTCGCCGCCATCAGCAGCCACGCGGCCCCGCCGGCGAGGGCCGCCGCGCCGTCCGGACCACCGGGACCGTCCGGGACGACACCCGCCACGAGGGACACCGGCGGCACCAGGTAGACCAGCGCGAGCCCGGCCACGGTGCCGGCGAGCAGCGCCGGGCTGTGCCGCAGCTGGGCGTACGCGCTGCGCGCCACCATGTCCCACAGGTCGCGCAGCCGCGGATACGGCCGCACACTGTCCACCCGCTCCGCGAGGCCCAGCCAGATGTGGCCGCCACCGCGCTTGACGGCCCGCGCGAGCGCCACGTCGTCGATGACCGACTGGCGGATGGCCTCCGGGACACCGGCCCGCGTCGCGGCGTCCGCGCGCAGCAGGACGCACCCGCCGGCCGCGGCCGCCGTCCGCGCACCCCGGACACCGATCCGGCGGAACGGGTACAGCTGCGCGAAGAAGTAGACGAAGGCGGGCACGACGAGCCGCTCCCAGGTACTCGCGACGCGCAGCCGGGCCATCTGTGAGACGAGGTCGTAGCCGCCGGTGCGCGCCGCGGCCACCAGCTCCCGCAGGCTGTCCGGCGCGTGCGCGATGTCCGCGTCCGTCAGCAGCAGGTACTCGGGTCCCCGCGCACGTGCCAGGCCGATGCCGTGCCGCACGGCCCAGAGCTTGCCCGTCCAGTCCGCGGGCGGCTCGCCGGGGGAGGAGACGGTGAGCGGCAGGCCGCCGTGGCGGCGGGCGAGGCCGCGGGCCAGCTCCCCGGTGCCGTCCGTGCTGCCGTCGTCGACCAGGAAGACCTCCGCGCGGCCCGGGTAGTCCTGGGTCAGCAGGGAGGGGAGGCTCATCGGCAGCACGGCCGCCTCGTCCCGCGCGGGGACGACGACACAGACGGAAGGCCAGTCCTCCGGCTCCCGGCGCGGCGGCAGCCGCACGTCGGTGCGCCAGAAGAAGCCCTGGCAGAGCAGCAGCCAGAGCCAGGCGGCGAGTGATCCGGCGGCGGTCCACGCGAGGGCGCTCACCCCCCGCAGTCTGCCCCACGGCGGCGGCGCACCGGCGCGGATCGACTATCGTGACCGGGTGAAGATCGCGCTCATGGACTCTGGAATCGGGCTCCTCCCGGCCGCCGCCGCGGTACGCCGTCTGCGGCCCGACGCCGACCTGGTGCTCTCCTCGGACCCGGACAGCATGCCCTGGGGACCCCGTACCCCCGAGGACCTGACCGTGCACGCCCTCGCCGTCGCCGAGGCCGCCGCCGCGTACCGGCCCGACGCGCTGATCGTCGCCTGCAACACCGCCTCCGTGCACGCCCTGCCCGCCCTGCGGGCCCGCCTGGAACCGGGCCTGCCCGTCATCGGCACGGTCCCCGCGATCAAGCCGGCCGCGGCGGGCGGCGGGCCCGTCGCGATCTGGGCGACGCCGGCCACCACCGGCAGCCCCTACCAGCGCGGCCTCATCCAGGAGTTCGCCTCCTCGGCGCACGTCACCGAGGTGGCCTGCCACGGACTGGCCGAAGCGGTCCAGCACGCGGACGAGCGGGCCGTCGACGCCGCGATAGCCGCGGCGGCCGCCCGCACCCCGGCCGATGTCAGGGCCGTCGTCCTGGGCTGCACCCATTACGAGCTGGTCGCCGAGCGCATCCGCGCGGCGGTGCAGCGGCCCGGTCTCCCGCCGCTCGTCCTGCACGGCTCCGCCGGCGCGGTGGCCGCCCAGGCGCTGCGCCGGATCGGTGCGCGCCCCGGCGCCGACACCGACGCCGCCCCCGGCCTCACGGTGCTCCTCGGCGGCCGGGAGGCCGAGCTGCCCTCGTCCGCGCTGGCCTACGAGGAGGGGCGCTCCCTGCGGGCGGTCAGCGGCAGCGCCCGCTGAACCGGCCGGGGGGTACGGCGCGGGAGCCGCGCCACGGAACACCCGGCCCGGCACCTCCCCGGGCCGCTCCCGCAGGTCCGGGCACTTCCCGCCCCTGCCGCCCGCCCGGCCCCCGCGCCCACGCGACCGGATGTCCGCGCCGCGGAACGTGAGTAGTCTCGGAGGTATGAGGGAGTACTCCCACGGCGACGAGGGCACCCCCGAAGACGCCGGCGTCGCCCGCAGCGAGGTCTGGACCGGCCGCGCCAGGAACCGCGGGCAGTGGCTGCTGGCCCTGGGCGGTGCCGCCTGCATGGCCCTGGGCATCGAACTGGCCGTCGACTCCGCGTGGACGTCGGGCGTCGCCCCGCTCGCCATGTCGGTCGTCGGCTGCATCGCGGCGGGGCTGCTCGCCCTCTACGGCACGCTCGCCTTCGTGCACGTCGCCGTGAAGGTCCACGAGGACTTCCTCGAGGTGCGCTGCGGACACATCGGTGTGCCGCGCTGCCGCATCCCCTTCTCCCAGGTGGCCGGTGTCGACTTCGCGCCGAGCGTCACCCCCCGTCACTGGGGCGGCTGGGGCTACCGCTGGCGGCCCGGGAAGGGCACCGCGGTCGTCGTCCGGCGCGGCGAGGCCGTGGTGCTGCGGCTCTGGGACGGCCACACGTTCACCATCACGGTGGACGACGCGGAGGCCGCCGTACGGATCATCCGTGACCGGCTGCGGCGGGCGGCGTCCGGCGCGGCGGGCTGAACCCCGTCCCGGCCGTGACGATCGCCGGCCCGCTCCTCCCGCCCCGTCCGGGGTCCCGTCGCGGCCGGCCGGACGGCGCTGCCGGTGCCCAGGTCACGCGCCGTAGACTCCCTGGGGTGACCGCCACCGCAACACCCGTACGTGAGCCCGGCCCGTCCGGCTCCCCGTCCGCGCCCGCGTCGCGCGCGGCCCGGCTGGCGCGCCGGCTCGTGCCCGCCGTCCTGGCCGCGCTGTCGGGAGTGCTGCTGTACGTCAGCTTCCCGCCGCGCACCCTGTGGTGGCTGGCCGTGCCGGCCTTCGCCCTCTTCGGCCGGGTCCTGCGCAGCCGCACCTGGAAGGCGGGCCTGGGACTGGGCTACCTCTTCGGCCTCGGATTCCTGCTGCCGCTGCTGGTGTGGACCGGTGTGGAGGTGGGCTCCGGCGTGTGGCTGGCGCTCGCGTTCGTCGAGGCGGTGTTCGTCGCGCTGGTCGGCGCGGGGGTCGCGGCGGTCTCGCGGCTGCCCGGGTGGCCCGTGTGGGCCGCGGCCGTGTGGATCGCGGGGGAGGGGGCACGCGCGCGCGTGCCGTTCGGCGGCTTCCCCTGGGGCAAGGTCGCCTTCGGGCAGGCGGACGGCGGGTTCCTGCCGCTGGCCGCGCTCGGCGGCACCCCGGTGCTCGGCTTCGCGGTCGTGCTGTGCGGCTTCGGGCTGTACGAGGCGGTGCGCCTCGCCGTCGAGCGGCGGCGCACCGGCGCCGTACGGCGGGCCACGGCGGCGGTGGCGCTGCTCAGCGTGACCGTGCCCGTGGCGGGCGCCCTCGCGGCGCGGGGCCTGGTGAGCGACGAAGCGGAGGACGGCACCGCCACCGTCGCCGTGATCCAGGGCAACGTTCCGCGCGCGGGGCTCGGCTTCAACGCCCAGCGGCGTGCCGTGCTCGACTATCACGCCAAGGAGACCCAGCGCCTGGCCGCCGAGGTGAGGGCGGGCAAGGCGGCGCGGCCGGACTTCGTGCTGTGGCCGGAGAACTCCTCCGACATCGACCCGTTCACCAACAGCGACGCGTACGAGATCATCGACGCCGCCGCCAAGGCGATCGGCGCCCCCATATCCGTCGGCGGAGTCGTCCAGCGGGACGGCGGGCTCTACAACGAGCAGATCCTGTGGGACCCGGAGAAGGGCCCCCTCGACACCTACGACAAGCGGCAGATCCAGCCCTTCGGCGAGTACATGCCGCTGCGCTCGCTGGTCGGCGCGATCAACGACGAGTGGACCTCCATGATCCGCCAGGACTTCAGCCGCGGCACCGAGGCCAAGGTGTTCGAGCTGAACGGCACCGGGGTCGGCCTCGCCACCTGCTACGAGGCCGCCTTCGACTCGGTGGTGCGCGACACCGTCCGCGAGGGCGCCCAGATGATCTCGGTGCCCAGCAACAACGCCACCTTCGACCGCAGCGAGATGACCTACCAGCAGCTCGCCATGTCCCGGGTCCGCGCCGTCGAGCACAGTCGCACCGTGACCGTGCCGGTGACCAGCGGTGTCAGTGCGGTGATCATGCCGGACGGGGAGGTCACGCAGCGGACGGGGATGTTCGTCGCCGACTCCCTGGTGCAAGAGGTGCCGCTGCGCTCCTCCGAGACCCCCGCGACCCGGCTGGGGGCGCTGCCCGAGGTACTGCTGGTGCTCGTCGCGGCGGGCGGGCTCGGCTGGGCCGTCGCGGCGGGAGTGCGCGGACGGCGCGCCGGGGGCGTGTGACCGTACGCCGCTCGTGCGCGGTCCGGAACGCGCCGGGGCGGCGGGGCGGGCCGCGTTAGGGTCGTCCCATGGCCATCCCCGACTTCCTCCGCGACCTCCGCGCCACCGCCGGACACCAGCTGCTCTGGCTGCCCGGCGTCACCGCCCTGGTCTTCGACGACCAGGGCAGGGTGCTGCTCAACCGCCGGTCCGACACCCGCAGGTGGGCGGTGATCGGCGGCATACCGGAGCCGGGGGAGCAGCCGGCGGCCTGCGCGGTACGGGAGGTCTTCGAGGAGACGGCCGTGCGGTGCGTCGTCGAGCGGGTCGTCCTCGTACAGGCGCTCGACCCCGTGCGCTACGACAACGGCGACGTCTGCCAGTACATGGACATCACCGTGCGCTGCCGGGCCGTCGGCGGTGAGGCGCGGGTGAACGACGACGAGTCGCTGGAGGTCGGGTGGTTCGCGGTGGACGCGCTGCCGGAGCTCGACGAGTTCGGGCTGCTGCGGATCAAGCAGGCCCTGGCCGACGGGCCGACCTGGTTCGACCCCGCGACTTGACTCGGTTAGACCCCGCGACCTGATCCGGTTCACCGCCGCGACCTGAGAAGGGAAGCCCCCGTGTCTTGACGTGCACCTGGCATGGTGGGTTCATGGGAGCGCTCCCATCAGTTCCCATCCGTTGATGCCATGTTTCTTGGCGCTCACTTGTCAGGAGTCGCAGTGAGACCGACGAGAAGAAGCACGACACGAAGAGCGGCGCGGAGTCGCCCCCTGGCAGGACTGCTGACCGGGCTGGTCGCCGCCATGACCCTCGCCGTCCTCGGGGTGCTCTGCCCGGCCGTCGCCCAGGCCCGGGTGCAGGCCGAGCCGCCCGGCGCCGCCGCCACCGGCCTGCACATCAGCGACGGCCGTCTGGTGGAGGGCAACGGCAACGACTTCGTCATGCGCGGCGTCAACCACGCCCACACCTGGTACCCGGGCGAGACGCAGTCGCTGGCCGACATCAAGGCGCTCGGCGCCAACTCCGTCCGCGTCGTCCTCGGCAGCGGCCAGCGCTGGGCCGCGAACAGCCCCGCGGACGTGGCGAACGTGATCGCCCAGTGCAAGGCCAACCGGCTCATCTGCGTGCTGGAGGTGCACGACACCACCGGCTACGGCGAGGAGGCCGCCGCGGCCACGCTCGACCAGGCCGCCGACTACTGGATCGGCCTGAAGAACGTGCTGGCCGGCCAGGAGGACTACGTCATCGTCAACATCGGCAACGAGCCCTGGGGCAACACCGCCCCCGAGGGCTGGACCGCCCCCACCGTCGCGGCCGTCGAGAAGCTGCGCGCCGCCGGGTTCGAGCACACGATCATGGTGGACGCGCCCAACTGGGGCCAGGACTGGCAGGGCGTCATGCGGGCCAACGCGCAGACCGTGTACGACGCCGACCCCACCGGCAACCTGATCTTCTCGATCCACATGTACAGCGTCTACAGCACGGCCCAGGCGATCAACGACTACCTGGACGCCTTCGTCGACGCCGGACTGCCCCTCCTCATCGGCGAGTTCGGCGGGCCCGCCGACCAGTGGGGCGACCCGGACGAGGACACCATGATGGCCGCCGCCGAGCGCCTCGACCTCGGGTACCTGGCCTGGTCCTGGAGCGGCAACACCGACCCGATCCTGGACCTGGCGATCGACTTCGACCCGAGCCGGCTCAGCTCCTGGGGGCAGCGCATCTTCCACGGCGCGAACGGCATCGCGCAGACCGCCCGGGAGGCCACCGTCTTCGGGGGCGGCGGCCCCGGCGACACCCAGGCCCCGACGCGCCCCGGCACCCCCACCGCCTCCGCCGTGGCGGCCACCTCCCTCACCCTCTCCTGGACCGCCTCCACCGACAACACCGGCGTCACCGGCTACGACGTCGTCCGCGTCAGCGGCGGCACCGAGACCGCGGCCGCCTCCGCCACCACCAACCGGGTCACCCTGACCGGCCTCACCGCCGGCACCGCGTACACCTTCGCCGTGTACGCGCGGGACGCGGCGGGCAACCGCTCGGCCCGCTCGGCCACCGTGAACGTCACCACCCAGCCGGGCGGGGGCACCCCCGGTACGGCCTGCTCCGTCGGGTACCGCGTCACGGGCGAGTGGCCGGGCGGCTTCCAGGGGGAGATCACCATCCGCAACACCGGCACCGCCGCCGTCAACGGCTGGACGCTCGGCTTCACCTTCCCGAGCGGCCAGACCGTCACCAACATGTGGGGCGGGACGCCCACGCAGAACGGTGGGGCGGTGAGCGTCGCCGCCGCCTCCTACACCTCGGCCGTCCCGGTGAACGGCACCGTCACGGTCGGCTTCACCGGCAGCAGGGGCGCCGCGAACACCGCTCCGGCCGCCTTCACCCTCAACGGCACCACCTGCGCCATCTCCTGACCGGCTCCCGGCGCCGGCCCGACGGGGCCGGCGCCGGGCACGCCGGGTTCCTCGGTGACCGGTGACACGGGTGGGGTCAGCCCCTGCGGAAGAACTCCACCTCGCCCAGCGCCAGATGGCGGCCCTCGGTCAGGTCGACGGGCGAGCGCAGGACCAGGCGCACGCTCGTCACGTCACTGATCCCGGCCTGGACGGGCTGTTCGCCCGCCCTGTCGCCCAGGGTGAGTTCCTCGCGGTGCACCGTGCCGTCCTCCGTGGTCACCTCCAGGTCCATCCGGGTCGCCCGTGCCTGGCTGTCATACTCCTCCGGAGAGGCCGACGCGCCGTTGGTGATGATCAGGTCGACCAGCCGGAACGGCTCGCCGAAGGTGTACGTGACCGAGGCGCCCGGTGCGGGCGCGCCCCAGTAGCGGTTGCTCCGCCCGTCGGTGGTGTTCGTCGCCGGGTGTCCGGGGACCTCGGCGCTCGCCCGGACGCCCACCGGGGTCACGGGCCGGGGATCGCCGCCCAGCTTGTCCAGGGTGTCCTCGTACAGGTCGCGCGCGGCCGGCAGCAGCAGGTAGCCGCCCGCGCACAGGGCCACGACCACGGCCAGGATCACCAGGAACCGTACGGCCCGGCCCGAACTCGCCCGCACCCGGCGGCGGAAGGGCCACACGGTCCGCCACCACGGCAGCGGAGCGGGCCGCGCGGCCGGGTTCAGCGCGGTCGCGCAGCGCCGGCAGAAGCGGCGCCCCGGCGGGTTCGGCGTGCCGCAGACGGGGCAGGGCGTGCCCGCCACCTCGTCCGGCGCCGTCGAGGGGCGTACGACGGGGCGCGGGGCCACCGGCTTCCCGGGGCGCACCGGCATGACGGGGCCCGGCGTGCCGGGTGCCGACGCGTCGGGAGGCGACGTTGCCGGGACCGGAGTGGCCGGGGTGGCCGGAGGCCGGGGCCCCGGTGCGTTCCGGGTGGCCGGAGCGGGTGGGGCACCGGACGTCTCCGGTGCCGGGCCGGAGGGAGCCCGGTCGGGGCCGGTACGGGGCGGGGGGGCCGCGGGTGCCTCCGGGCCGGGAGCCGTGTCATGGCCGGGACGGGAGCCCGTGGCCGGCGGAGTGGCCGGCGGATCGTCCGCCGCCCGTGCCGTGCCGCGGTCGTGGCCCGTCAGCCGGGCGCGCAGGGATG
>NZ_JAVRHI010000511.1:0-4270 GCF_034105845.1 Streptomyces sp. CRN 30
CGCCACGACGTGGCGGCGGCGCTGTGGGCGGTGGCCGGGGACGCGGCCGAGGTGGTTCCGGTGCTCCGCGCCTGCCTGGACTCCCCGTCGCCGGACGAGCGGCGGAAGGCGCTGGCGGACGTCGGCGCGCTGGGGCGGGCCGGTGCTCCGCTGGCGCCGCGGCTGCGGGAGCTGCTCGCCGACGGCGAGGCGACCGGCCCGGTTGCCGCCGCGCTGTGGCGGGTGACCGGTGACGCCGCCGAGGCCCTCCCGCCGCTGCTCCGGGCCTGGGAGGAGACGCCGGCGGAGCGCCGCGCCACAGCCGCCTGCCTGCTGGAGATGGGACCGGCCGCCGGGCCGGCCCTGCCGCTGGTCCGGGCGGAGGTGGCCGCGCCGCGCCGCCACACCAACGACGGCCCCTCGGGGACGCGGTTCGACGTCGCCGGCGACATAGCGCTCCAGGAGACATGCCGGGAGCTGCTGGAGCGGTGGGAACGGCCGGAGCCCGCCGGAGCGGCTGGAACGGCCGGAGCGGTCTGAGCGGTCTGAGCGGTCTGAGTGGTCTGAGCGGCCTGACACCGTCCCGGCCTCCGCCTAGGCCGTCCCCGCCCCACCGCGCTTCCCGCGCACGTCGGCGCCCCGCGTCTCAGCGCCGCGCGCCCGGCTCGGCTGCACCCGTTTCGGCTCGCCCGGCATCTTCGGGTACTCCGGCGGGTACGGCAGGTCGCCGAGGCCGTGGTCGCGTTCGTCGCGGTCGGCCAGGTCGAGGAGGGCGTCGAGGGAGTAGGCGTGGCCGTCCATGTCGGCGTGTACGTCGCCGAGTTCCGCGAACCGCGCCGGCATGGTGGTGAGGTCGAAGTCGGCCGGGTGCGCGGTGCCGACCTCCTCCCAGCGCAGGGGCGCGGAGACGGGGGCGTGCGGGCGGGCGCGGACGGAGTAGGCGGAGGCGATCGTGCGGTCGCGGGCGGTCTGGTTGTAGTCGACGAAGATGCGCTCGCCCCGCTCCTCCTTCCACCACTTGGTGGTGACCCGGTCCGGCATGCGGCGTTCCAGTTCCCGTCCGGCGGCGATGGCGGCGCGGCGCACCTGTGTGAAGGTCCAGCGCGGCTCGATCGGCACGAAGACGTGCAGGCCCCGGCCGCCGGACGTCTTGGGCCAGCCGCGCAGTCCGCCGAACTCGTCCAGCACCGCACTCAGTTCGTGGGCGGCGCGGACCGCGTCGTCGTAGTCGGTGCCGGGCTGCGGGTCGAGGTCGAGGCGGAGTTCGTCGGGGTGGTCGACGTCGGCGCGCCGCACCGGCCAGGGGTGGAAGGTGAGGGTGCCGTACTGCGCCGCCCACACCACCGCTGCCTCCTCGGTGGGGCACATCTCGTCGGCGCTGCGTCCGCTGGGGAAGGCGATGTGGGCGGTGGGAATCCAGTCGGGCATGTTCTTGGGCGCGCGCTTCTGGTAGAACCACTCGCCGGTGACACCGTCGGGGTAGCGCTCCAGGGTGGTGGGGCGGTCGCGCAGGGCGCGCAGGATGCCGGGGGCGACCGCCTGGTAGTAGCGGGCCAGGTCCAGCTTGGTGTAGCCGCGCTCCGGGAAGAAGATCTTGTCGGGGCTGGACAGCCGTACGGTCCGGCCGCCCGTCTCCAGCTCCACCGCGTCACCCATGCGTGCCACGGTAGGCCCGGCCGGCGAACCTCGCATATCAGGCGGTACGGATGTGATCCGGCCAGAATCGAACCATGGATCTTCCCGTGATGCCGCCCGTGAAGCCGATGCTCGCCAAGTCCGTGGCGGCGATCCCGCCGGGCATGCAGTACGAGGCGAAGTGGGACGGGTTCCGGGCGATCGTGTTCCGCGACGGGGCCGACGTGGAGTTCGGGAGCCGTACGGGCAAGCCGTTGACCAGGTACTTCCCGGAGCTGGTGGCGGCGGTGCGGGAGCGGCTGCCGGAGCGCTCGGTGGTGGACGGGGAGATTGTGGTGGCGCGGGAGGGACGGCTGGACTTCGACGCGCTGAGCGAGCGCATCCACCCGGCGGACTCACGGGTGCGGACGCTCGCCGAGCGGACACCGGCGTCGTTCGTCGCCTTCGACCTGCTGGCCCTGGACGGCGAGTCGCTGCTGGACGTTGCGCTGTCCGACCGCAGGGCCCTGCTGGTGCGGGCGCTGCAGGGGGTCACCGCCCCGGTGCACGTGGCGCCGGCGACGACGGACATCGAGGTGGCGCGGCGGTGGTTCGAGCAGTACGAGGGGGCGGGCCTGGACGGCGTGGTGGCCAAGCCTCTCGACCTGCGCTACCGCCCGGACGAGCGGGTGATGTTCAAGGTGAAGCACGAGCGGACGGCGGACGTCGTCGTGGCCGGTTACCGCTTCCACAAGAGCGGACCGGTGGTCGGCTCGCTGCTGCTCGGCCTCCACGACGGCGAGGGGGTGTTGCAGCACGTGGGGGTGTGCGCGGCCTTCACCATGAAGCGCCGGGCGGAACTGGTGGAGGAGCTGGAGCCGCTGCGGATGACCGATGTCTCCGCTCACCCGTGGGCGGCCTGGGGGGACGAGGCCGCCCACGCGTCGGCCCGGCTGCCGGGGGCACCGAGCCGCTGGACGGGCAAGAAGGACCTGTCCTGGGTGCCGCTCAGGCCCGAGCGGGTCGCCGAGGTGGCCTACGACCACATGGAGAACGGGGCGCGGTTCCGGCACACCGCGCGCTTTCGGCGCTGGCGTCCGGACCGCACCCCGGAGAGCTGCACGTTCGCGCAGCTGGACGAGCCGGTCCGCTTCGACCTGGCGGAGATCCTCGCCCCGCCCTCCGGCAACGGACTCTAGGGCTGCATCAGCACCTTCACCGCGCCGTCCTGCTTCTTCTGGAACATCTCGTACGCGCGGGGCGCCTCGGTGAGCGGTACCCGGTGGGTGGCGAAGTCGTGCACGCCGAGCGGGTCCTCGTCGGTGAGGTAGGGGATGATCTCGTCGCTCCAGCGGCGCACGTTGGCCTGGCCCATCCGCAGCTGGATCTGCTTGTCGAACATGGTCAGCATCGGCATCGGGTCGGCCATGCCGCCGTACACGCCGGAGAGCGAGATGGTGCCGCCGCGGCGTACCAGGGCGATGGCGGTGTAGAGGGCGGCGAGCCGGTCGACGCTGAAGCGTTCGGCCATGGGTCCGCTGAGCTTGCGCGGCATGATCGCGGCGCCCTGCTGCACCAGCTTGGCGATCGCGCCGCCGTGCGCCTCGGTGCCGACGGCGTCGATGACGGCGTCAGGTCCGCGGCCGTCGGTCCGGTCCTGGACCGCGGCGACCAGTTCCTTCTCGCTGTCGAAGGCCCGCAGGTCGTACGTCTCCACGCCGCGCGCCTCGGCCCGGCGCAGCCGCTCGGGGACGAGGTCCACGCCGAAGACCCGGCCCGCGCCCTTGGCCTGCGCCACCCGGCAGGCCATGTCGCCGATGGGGCCGAGGCCGAGCACGGCGACGGTACCGCCCTGTGGCACGGCGGCGTACTGGACCGCCTGCCAGGCGGTGGGCAGGACGTCGGAGAGGTAGACGAAGCGGTCGTCGGGCGGGCCGTCCGGCACCTTGATCGGGCCGTAGTGGGCCTGCGGGACGCGCAGGTACTCGGCCTGGCCGCCCGGGACCGCGCCGTACAGCCGCGTGTAGCCGAACAGGGGGGCGCCCATGCCCTCGCCGGTCACCTGGGTGGTCTCGCACTGGGTGGGGAGCCCGGTGTCGCACATGTAGCAGTGGCCGCAGGCGATCTGGAACGGTACGACGACGCGGTCACCGGGTTTGAGGTTCGGCACCTCGGGACCGACCTCCTCCACGATGCCCATCGGCTCGTGTCCGAGGATGTCGCCCGGTGTCATGAACGGGGTGAGCACCTCGTAGAGGTGCAGGTCGGAGCCGCACAGTCCGGTGGACGTGACACGGATGACCGCGTCCGTGGGCTCCTGGATCTTCGGGTCGGGCACCTCCTCGACCCGTACGTCCCGCTTGCCCTGCCAGGTCACTGCCTTCATGGTGCACGCCTCCTCCGTGGTCCGCGCCCGGGTACCCGACGCCTCTCCCCCGAACCACCACCGCCACTGGTCCGTTCAGCTCAGTGAGCGCGCCCTGTCCGGAAAAGTCGGGTATGGCGATGAATGTGTGGAGAAACGCACACAATCATTCCTTCAGAGGAGGCGGGCGGGTGGCCGGGAGCAGACACACGAAACAGCTGGTGACCGCGGTGGCGGCAGTGCTGCTGGCCGCGGGCTGCGCGGCGGGGCCGGCGGCGGACGACGGACGCGCGCCGGTCCCGGGGCCGCCGT
>NZ_JAVRHI010000512.1:0-35457 GCF_034105845.1 Streptomyces sp. CRN 30
CCGGCGGCCGGTGCGGCGGCGGCCGGCGCGATGGCGGGTGCGGCGGCCGTGCACGCGCCGAACGGCTTCTTCGCGCAGGGCGGCGGCTACGAGTACGCCGCGTCGCTGGGCCTGACGGCGGCGGGTCTCGCGGTCGCGGGCCCGGGACGCCTCTCCCTGGACGCGGCCCTCGGCCACGCGGTCAACCGGAACTGGATGGTGCCGGTGGCGCTCGCGGTGACGGCCGCGGCGACGGCGGTCGTGGTGGGCGGCCGGAACAAGCGGGTGCGGAAGGCGGCGGAGACGGACCGCGAGTCGACGTTCGACTGAGCCGCTCCGACGTTCGACCGAGCCGCTCCCCGGTCCGCGGGCGGCCGTGGCAGGCTGCCGGGCGTGGCAGGCTGCCCGGCATGACCGACGAACACCGCACCACCGACCACCTCTTCTCCACGATCGACGACCTGTGGCACTGGCTGGAACGGGACCAGCCCGAGCGGTCGGGCCGCGAGGGCCTGCTGCTGCGGATGCTGAAGCTCTCGGAGGAGGTCGGCGAGGTCGCGGAGGCGGTGATCGGCGCGACGGGCCAGAACCCGCGCAAGGGCGTCACCCACACCTGGCAGGACGTCGAGTCGGAACTGTGCGACGTGGCCGTCACGGCCCTGGTGGCGCTGCGGACGCTGACGCCCCAGGCGCGGGAGGTCTTCGGGCGGCACCTGGAGAAGGTGGCGAGGCGGTCACCGGGCCCCGCGTGAGCCACCCTGCCGGGTGACGGAGCCCGGGAGCGTAGCCTGCTCCCGGGCCCCTGGGAATGCCACCTGATGCGCACGCCGGTGGCTTCGGGCGGCCGGATCATTCGTCAGGCCGTCGTGTTCTTCCTTTGAACTACCGCACCACGCAGCGGTGCAGGAGAGATTCGAACTCCCATCCGACGGCGTTCGTCCGGCCGCCGTTGCCCGGCGATCGGCGGCGATGCTGAAGCTGGAGCGAGAGTCTGAGTCTGACGACTGAGGCTGAATCGTTCGTTCAGTTTCAGCTTGCGCACCCCCGTGCTCATGTACGGGGGCGTTCTTGGGGGGGGCGGTCGGTCACCCGAAGAGGTAACCGAAGACGGCGTCCCCGGCGCGCTGGTCGATGACCTCGGCGCCGTTGGCCTCCTCGCGGGCGTACTTCACGGCCTGCTGGAGCTTCTCGACGCGCTCGACGAGTTCGTTGACCCGGCGGGCGGGCAGGGCGCCGGAGAACTTCACGGTGGTCCAGTACCCGATCGGTACGTCCTCGTGGTACACCTCGACCTGCGCCGGGTGCTTCTCCGTGGCCTCCGCCTTGACGTGGTTGCGCGGCACCTTCTTCGTACGGATCGTGCGGACCGGCTCGGTCTTCCACCAGTCGGTGGACGGGTCGAGGGCCCAGGACTCGGCGGCGTCGAGGACCGGCAGCTTCTTGACGAAGGCCTGCACCTCGCCGAGCTGCTTCTCCAGGAAGAGCAGGTAGCCGACCGGCACCTCGGCGAGGATCGTCCGCCCGTCGACGACGACGTCCGCGCGGGCCGTGCGGTTGGCCCAGTCCTTGGTCGCGGTGACGTCGAACAGCCGGGTCAGCGACGCGGCGGTCTCCCGCAGCACGTCCTCCGCCTGCACCTGCACCCGGGTCGACTCGGGCGGCAACTGCTCGCCCTCCTCGTCCTTCGGCTGGTACGTCCGCGCGATTCCGGCCAGCAGCGCGGGCTTCTGCACCTTCTGGTGCGCGGCGGTGACGTCCTGGAGCGACTTGGCTCTGACGCCCTTCTCGACAGCGATGATCTGGTTCAGCTTCGCCACGTGATTCCCCCTTCGAACAGGAGAAACGTAGACCGGCGCGGCTGACGACCGCATCCCATTTACGGCGGCTTGCGGTACTGACAGAAGGGGGCCGCGTCTATACATTGCTGACGCACCGTCACTGATTCGGAGGATGTCCATGAGGCTCAGGCGTATGCGTGTGACAGCCCTCGGCGCGGCCGTGCTGATACTGGCCGCAGCAACAGGGTGCGGCTCCTCGAACGACTCGGACGACGGCGCCGAGGCGACGAAGACGACGAAAGTGAGGGTCGGCATCATCCCGATCGTCGACGTGGCCCCGCTCTACCTGGGCGAGAAGATGGGCTTCTTCGGCGACCACGGCATCGACGTCGAAACGGTCGCCGCACAGGGCGGCGCGGCGATCGTGCCGAGCGTGGTGAGCGGACAGTTCCAGTTCGGCTTCAGCAACACGACGTCGCTGATGATCGCCCAGACCAAGGGCGTACCGGTGAAGTCGGTGGCCAACGGCGCGGCGTCCAACGGCCAGCCCGGCGGCGACGTGACGGGGGTGGTCGTCGGCAAGGACAGCCCGCTGGAGTCGGCGAAGGAACTGGAGGGCCAGAAGGTCGCGGTCAACGCGCTCAAGAACATCGGCGACACCACGGTCCGGGAGTCGGTCCGGCTGGCCGGCGGCGATCCGTCGAAGGTGAAATTCGTCGAGATCCCCTTCGACCAGATGCCGGCCGCGCTGGCCGACGGCCGGGTGGACGCGGCGTGGATGGGAGAACCGTCCCAGACTCTCGCGAAGGCGCAGGGCGCGCGTGTCATCGCCTCCCCCTTCGCGGAGACGGACCCGCGACTGACGGTGGCGACGTACTTCACGTCGAGCAAACTCCAGCAGGAGAACCCGGAGCTGGTGAAGAACTTCGCGGCGGCGATGAGGGAGTCCCTCGACTATGCCAGGGCCAACCCGGAGGAGGCCCGCAAGATCCTCACGGAGTACACAAAGATCGACGCGGAGACCCGCGCCCACCTGATGCTCCCCGCCTGGGTGTCCGAGGTGAACATGCCGTCCCTGGAGAAACTGGCGGAACTGGGCGAGAAGGACGGGCTGTTCGGGGAGGACGGGGCGGGGGAGCTGGATCTGGAAGGGTTGTTCGGCTGACGCACCAGTGCCGACAGGCTGCGCGGCTTGTCCACGGAGAGAGGGTACGCGTCGCTCATTGAAGCAGCCCGGTGTGCGGATGGTCCGGGGAGGTCGGGCAGGTGTACAGCTGTAGGTCGTAGCCTCCGGCGAGTTCCAGCATGGTCGGGTGGGCGGTGGCGTCCTGGTCCTCGTACGGCATCCAGCTTCGGGTGCCGTCGTCCCACTCGGCCGAGGCGATGGTCAGCAGGGGGGACATCTCGCTGCCGCATTCGGGACAGGGCCGGGGGACGGGGTCGGTGAGGCCCCAGCGTGTCCAGCCGCCGGTCTTCCAGCCAGGGGCGATGGACAGTTCGTTGCGGTAGAACTCCTCCGGGGCGGGCTCGTAGTAGCTGTCCGGGACGGCCTGGGCCGCCGCCCACGTGTTCCAGTCCCCCAGTACCTCGCGCAGCTCCTCACTCAGCTCCATGGAGTCGGGGTACTCCGTGACGCGCTCGGGGTGGAGGAGGCACGGCTCCGGCACGTACCCGGC
This sequence comes from Streptomyces sp. CRN 30, assembly GCF_034105845.1. NCBI lineage: Bacteria > Bacillati > Actinomycetota > Actinomycetes > Kitasatosporales > Streptomycetaceae > Streptomyces > Streptomyces sp. CRN 30. Next base: position 3,434 of record NZ_JAVRHI010000512.1, read on the forward strand.
GAGCTGCGCCACGGCCGGCTCCGGGGGTGCGGTCAGCACGTCCTCGACCGCGGTGGCGGACCGCCAGAACAGCTCGGTCCTGGGCTTGGGGTCCGACGGGTGGTCGAAGGGGCACCACAGGACCTGGAGCAGGTCGGCCCGTTCCGGCGCGTACGTCGACGGGATGTCCCGTACGTACAACTGGGCCACGGGCAGCAGGGCGACCGGGCCGTCCGGCCAGGGGTGACCGACGCCGATCCGTTCGTCGGCCGCCTTCTCCTCGGCGGTGTAGCGGGGCCGGCCCGGGGAGCGGGACGCCGCTGCCGCTCTGATCCGCCGGCGCAGGCGCACGTCGGCCGGTGAGGTGGCGGGGTTGCCGTCCGGCGGGTGCGGGCCGTCGCAGTGCGGCCACGGCTCGTCGGCGGGCCACAGCAGCGGCCCGCCGACCGAACTCTCGTGCGGTGACGGCGACGGCGACCCGGCGCGCGGATGCAGCCGGATCGCCGTGCGGGCCGACGGGGCGAGCCCGGGTACGACCGCGGTCACGTCGACCGGCCGCGGAGGAGTGGTACGGCCCATTGCTGCGTCCCGTCGGTGTGCGTCGGCCGGTGCTCAGTTGCCGAGGTTGAGGCCGCTGGCGGCCTGGGTGTTGGTGATGACGATGCCACTGAACAGCGGCTGTGTCGTACCGTCGGCGCGCTGGATCGTGGCGCTCATGGTGACGCCCCAGGGGATCGTGCTGGTGCCGTTGCGGTAGTTGGGTGTCACCTCGTAGAAGACGGCGTCGTTCGGTCCCATGGTGGTGGCCGTCACCGCCGCCTGCACCTGTGCCTCGTACGTCCGCATGCTGGGTGTTCCGGTGTTCATCCCCACCTGCCAGCACGGCACGAGGTTGGCCTGTCCGCCGTCCAGGATCCGCCCCTTGCCGCCGAGTATGTTGGCGATGAGGTGGCAGCGGGCGATGGCGGTCCCGGGAGCGTTGGCGGCGACGAAGATCCGCGCGTCCTGCCAGCCGGTGATGTCCCCGGCCGCGCCGCTGCCCGTGCCGAGGGGCGTGCTGAGGCAGGCCTGGGCGAGGTAGGGGCGGTCACCGGGCAGCCCCGGCGGGTTGGTCGTCTTGTTGCGCTGCGCGACGGTGACGGTGGTGTTGCGGATCCAGCCGCCGCCGGAGGTGACCGCTCCGGCCGGTACGTCCTCCAGGCAGTCGGCCTTAGGTTCGGTCAGGTACTCGGCGTCGGTGGGGCCTCCGCTGTAGCAGACACCGCCGTTCCACAGGACGGCGCTCGATACGCCCGGGTCGACGACGGCCGTGTAGATGCCCTCGGCCTCGTCCTCGTCGCTCTCGTAGCCCCCGTCCCAGCTGCTGTCGAGGAGCAGGACGCCGCTGTCGGTGTACTCGTGGAGGTAGTCGGTGCCGACGACGGTGGCGAACCACGCGTAGCCGACGGCCGGCTGGTTGAGTTTGAACCCGGTCCTGACGGCGAGCGGGTGGCGGTTGGACTTCTGCTCCAGCTCGATGTACGAGCTGCCGCAGTTCCCGTAGACGGTGCCCTCGGTGTGGACCTCGTCCGCCTGTTCGGCGGCCCGGTCCATCACGAGGTCCTTCTGGGCGGCGGGGATCGCCACGACCATGCCGTTGGACAGCTCGACCTTCAGGTTGCCCGCGCTGTCCGGGGTGTCGGTGACCAGTTTCGTCACCCGGCCCTCGGTCATTCCGGTGGTGAGGTCGCCGTCCGCCTTCTCCTTCGCGGCGGCGGTCGGTGCCGTGGCCGTGAGCGCGAGCGCGGCCACCGTGCCGGCCACCGTCACGCCCGACAGGGCGCGGCGCCACATGATCGATCTTCGGGTCTGTCTTCCACGGTCGCGGCGTAAGCCTGGTATGGACATCTGTGTTTCCCCCTCGGTCTCGTCCTTGGCTGCGCGGGACCGGGTCGACAAAGTCATGAGCATGTCAAGTCAACCGTCACGCCCCGCTGTTGCCGGACCGAGGTTACTCACGGTACGTGATCAACTGAAGGGGTCGGACACAGGAGAGGGCAGACGAGTCGGGCTGTACGCCGGGTTCTGTTCCGGGCGGTCCTCGCGGACCGTCCGGCGACGGCCATCCATCTAGGACCAGCGTTGCCACTGGCCTCCAGCGGTCTACCCGCGGACTCGGGCGGGCCGCCCTCGAACATCCGCGCAGAGGTGCCTCTCTTGCGAGGAGGCCCTCCTTCTTGACCTTGCTCCGGGTGGGGTTTACCTAGCTGCCCAGGTCGCCCTGGGCACTGGTGGTCTCTTACACCACCGTTTCACCCTTACCGAGGACCGAGGTCCCCGGCGGTCTGCTTTCTGTGGCACTGTCCCGCGGGTCACCCCGGGTGGCCGTTAGCCATCACCCTGCCCTGTGGAGCCCGGACGTTCCTCGGGAAGCCCCCTGAGGGACTCCACGCGGCCGCCCGCCCGGCTCGTCTGCCGTGTGGACCATGGTACCGGGCCCGCGTCAGAGGAAGTCCACGGTGTCCAGGTCGAAGGCGAAGGGGTCGGGGAGAGCGTGGGGCCCCGCGCACGAGCGGGGCCCGTACCCTTTCCTGGGGCCCAGGGCCCGGAACCAGATGCGAGGAGTACGTGTGCTTGTCCTGCTGCCGCCGTCCGAGGGGAAGGCATCGTCCGGGCGGGGCGTCCCGCTGGAGCCGGGGTCCCTGTCGCTGCCCGGACTCGCCGAGGCCCGTGCGGCCGTCCTCGGCGAGCTGGTCGAACTGTGTGCCGGCGACGAGGAGAAGGCCCGCGAGGTGCTCGGGCTGAGCGAGGGGCTGCGGGGCGAGGTCGCCAAGAACGCCGGGCTGCGGACCGCCGGGGCCCGTCCCGCCGGGGAGGTCTATACGGGGGTGCTGTACGACGCCCTGGGACTGGGCTCCCTCGGCCCGGCCGCCGAGCGGCGGGCCGGGCGTGAGCTGCTCGTCTTCTCCGGGCTGTGGGGGGCCGTCGGCGTCGGTGACCTGATTCCCTCCTACCGGTGCTCGATGGGCGTCAGGCTGCCCGGGATCGGGGCGCTCGCCGCGCACTGGCGGGGGCCGATGGCCGAGGTCATGCCCGAGGCCGCCGGGGACCGGCTGGTCCTTGACCTGCGCTCGTCGGCGTACGCGGCCGCCTGGAAGCCCAAGGGGGACGTCGCCGGACGGACGGCGACCGTGCGCGTGCTGCACGCGCCGACCCGCAAGGTCGTCAGCCACTTCAACAAGGCGACCAAGGGGCGGATCGTACGGAGTCTGCTGGTGGAGGACGTCTCACCGGGCACTCCGGCCGAGCTGGTCGAGGCGCTGCGGGATCTCGGGTACGTCGTCGAGGCCGAGGCGCCGGCCAGGGCCGGGCGGCCCTGGTCACTGGACGTGCTGGTCGACGAGGTGCACTGACGTACTCTGTTCGTTGCACCCTGCGCAATGGGCTTTGCGCAGGGTGCTTCTCGTGGCGAAGATGAAGGCATGACCTCGTCTGCGCTGCCCTCCCCTGCCCCTGCCCCTGCCCCTGCCCCTGCCCCTGCCCCCTCACCCTCCCCCTCCCCTGTTCCCGCTTCCGTCCTCGGGCTCGCGCCCGTCGTTCCCGTCGTGGTGGTCGAGGATCTCGCCGACGCCGTGCCGCTCGCGCGGGCGCTGGTCGCCGGGGGGCTTCCTGCCATCGAGGTCACGCTGCGCACACCCGCCGCGCTCGACGCGATACGGGCGATCAGCGCGGAGGTGCCGGAGGCCGTCGTGGGGGCGGGGACGCTGGTCACTCCCGTTCAGGTGAGTGACGTCGTGGCAGCCGGGGCGCGGTTCCTGGTCAGCCCCGGGTGGACGGAGACGCTGCTGGAGGCGATGCGGGGCTCCGGGCTGCCGTTCCTGCCGGGGGTGTCGACCACCTCGGAGGTCGTAGCGTTGCTGGAACGCGGGGTGACGGAGATGAAGTTCTTCCCGGCGGAGGCCGCCGGCGGTACCGCCTACCTCAAGGCACTCGCCTCGCCGCTGCCGCAGGCCCGGTTCTGCCCCACGGGAGGGATCGGCCTCGGGTCGGCGCCCGCGTACCTCGCCCTCCCCAACGTCGGTTGCGTCGGCGGCAGTTGGATGCTGCCGAAGGACGCCATCGCCGGGCGGGACTGGGGCCGGGTGGAGACGCTGGCCCGCGAGGCCGCCGCGCTCAGCGCAGGTGCGACGTCTCGTTGAAGAGCCTGACGCTGGCACCGCCGTCGGCATAGTGCGCCACCGCCGACAGCGACGCCGCCGACAGTTCCATGCGGAAGAGGGACTCGGGCGGGGCGCCGAGGGCCAGCCGGACGAAGGTCTTGATCGGCGTCACGTGCGACACCAGCAGGACCGTACGGCCCGCGTACGCCGTGACCAGTTTGTCGCGGGTCGCGGCGACCCGGGCTCCGGTCGCCGCGAAGCTCTCGCCGCCGCCGGTGGGTTCGGCGTCCGGCGAGGTCAGCCAGGCGTTCAGGTCGTCGGGCCAGCGCTCGCGCACCTCGGCGAAGGTCAGGCCCTCCCAGGCGCCGAAGTCCGTCTCGCGCAGTCCTTCCTCGACCGTCACGTCCAGACCCAGCCGGGCGGCGACGATGCCGGCGGTCTCCCGGGTGCGGGTCAGCGGCGAGGAGACGATCGCCTGCACCGTGCCGCGCCGGGCCAGCGCGGCGGCGACCCGCTCGGCCTGATCCCGGCCGACGTCCGACAGGGACGGGTCGCTGCCGCCGCTGCCCGAGAAGCGCTTCTGCGGCGTGAGCGGCGTCTCGCCGTGCCGGAGGAGGACGAAGGTGGCGGGGGCGCCCATGTCCGGCGGCCCCCAGCCGGGGGTCGCCACGGTCTCCGCGGCACGCACATCGGATGCGGCACGCGCGGCGGGTGCCCCCGGGGCCTCGGCGGCAGCTGTGGCGTCAGGCGCCGCCGGCGTGGACGCCGTCGCCCCTCTGCCCAGTTCCGCCGCCGGCGTAGACACGGTCCCCCCTGTGACCAGTTCCGCCGCCGGCGTAGACGCGGTCGGCCCTGTGTCCAGTTCCGCCGTCGAATTCGACGGCGACCACCGCTCGCCGCGCGCCCCCGCGTCCATCGCCTCGTTGGCCAGCCGGTCCGCGTGTTTGTTGCTCGCTCGCGGGATCCACTCGTACGTCACCCGGCCGGGCGGGAAGACCGACCGGGCCTCGGTGGCGAGCGGCTTCATGTCGGGGTGCTTGATCTTCCAGCGGCCCGACATCTGCTCGACGACGAGCTTGGAGTCCATCCGGACATGGACCGACGCCGACGGGTCCAGGCCGTGCGCGGCGCGCAGTCCGGCCAGCAGCCCCCGGTACTCGGCGACGTTGTTGGTGACGACACCGAGGTACTCGGCGGCCTCGACCAGCGTCTCGCCCGTCGCCGCGTCCCGCACCACCGCGCCGTACCCGGCGGGGCCGGGGTTCCCCCGCGACCCGCCGTCCGCCTCGACCACGAACTCCCGCACGACCGCCGCCACCGGTGGGCCTACAGGCCCGAGTCGGACGTACGCACCAGGATGCGGCGGCAGTTCTCGCACCGCACCACCGTGTCGGGCGCCGCCGAGCGGATCTCGTTGATGTCGGTGATGGCCAGCTCCTGGCGGCAGCCCTGGCAGGTGCGCTGGTACAGCTTGGCCGCGCCGATGCCGCCCTGCTGCTCGCGGAGCTTGTCGTAGAGCTTGAGGAGGTCCGCCGGGACGGAACCGGCGACGACCTCGCGCTCCTTGGTGACCGAGGCGGCCTCGCCGTCGATCTCCTCGAACGCGGCGTCCCGGCGGCCGGTCGCGTCGTCGATCTTCGACTGGACGGAGGCAACCCGCTCGGTCAGCTCACCGACCCGCTCCTGCGCGGACTCGCGGCGCTCCATGACCTCCAGGACGACGTCCTCCAGGTCGCCCTGGCGCTTGGCGAGGGAGGCGATCTCGCGCTGGAGGTTCTCCAGGTCCTTGGGGGAGGTGACGGCACCGGAGTCCAGGCGCTGCTGGTCGCGGACGGCGCGCTGACGCACCTGGTCCACGTCCTGCTCGGCCTTGGTCTGCTCGCGGGCGCAGTCGCTCTCCTCGGTCTGCGCGGCGACGAGGAGGTCGCGCAGCTGGGTGGCGTCCTTGCTCAGCGACTCCAGTTCCGCGTGCTCGGGCAGGGACTTCCGCTTGTGCGCGAGCTGCTGGAGGCGGACGTCGAGTGCCTGGACGTCGAGGAGTCGGATCTGGTCGGCGGGCGCGGCGTTCAGTTGGGGGCTCCCAGTGCGTTAGAGGTAGTGGCGGACGCCGCGTGGGCGGTCCAGGGGTCGGTGACCGTGTTCGAGACGTGGACGCGCAGGTCCCATCCGTGCCGGTCGGAGATCTCGTCGAGCTGGGCCGCGGCCAGGTCGCACCAGGGCCGTTCGGTGGCCCAGTGCGCGGCGTCCAGCAGGGCGAGGGAAGGTGTCCGGGCGCGGGCCTCGGACACCGGGTGGTGACGCAGGTCCGCGGTGAGGAACGCGTCCACGCCCGCGGCCCGTACGTGGTCGAAGAGGCTGTCGCCGGAGCCGCCGCTGACGGCGACCGTGCGGACGAGCGCCTCGGGGTCGCCGGCGACGCGGATGCCCTGCGCGGTGGCGGGCAGCCGCTCGGCGGCGCGGGCGGCGAGTTCGCGGACGGTCAGCGGGTGGTCAAGGGCGCAGACGCGGCCCAGCCCTCGGCGGCCGGCGGGGTCGCTCGCGTCCGGCACCAGCGGCCCCGTGACCCGCAGGTCCAGGGCACCGGCCAGCGCGTCGGAGACGCCCGGGTCGGCGGTGTCGGCGTTGGTGTGGGCGACGTGCAGCGCGATGTCGTTCCTGATCAGGGTGTGCACCACGCGGCCCTTGAAGGTGGACGCCGCGACCGTGGTCGTACCGCGCAGGTAGAGCGGGTGATGGGTGACCAGCAGGCCGGCGCCCAGCTTCACCGCCTCGTCGACGGTCTCCTGGACCGGGTCGACGGCGAACAGGACCCGGGAGATCTCCTGGCCGGGGTCGCCCACGACCGTGCCGACCGCGTCCCAGGACTCGGCCCGCTCGGCGGGCCACAGGTTCTCCAGCGCGGCGATGACTTCTGACAGACGGGGCACGGGCCCAAGGCTACCTGCCTGTTCTCGGGCGCAGTACCGGCACCGCACGACCCGGACGGGGTACGGACCGGGTCGGCACATCCGTCTCTGTTTCCACAGGCGAACCGTTACGCGGCCACCCGTTCGTGTGAAGGGGGCGACCGTCGGTGCCACGTCTGTGCGTACGAAAACTACCGTCTGTCGCCGGAGGTGACCGAACGATGACAGCCTGTGCTATCGAGCCTTCGGCGGACCACGGGAACGACGGGCCGCCGCGGGCGGGCTGTTCCCTCACCGCTGACGGTGCCTACGCCGCGCGCCTCGCGGGCGGCTATCGGGCGCGCTACCCGGAGCGCTGGACCCTGGACGGTCCGGAGCCCTACGCGGTACCGCTGCCCGGCGACCGGCCGGAGGAGCCCGGCACCGAGGTCCAGCCGATGGGCGACGGACGGGTCCTGATCCACCGCAGGGCGGCCGACCGGCACGTCTTCACGCTGCTCTACCCGACCGGTCCCGGCACCGGTGAGCTGCCGCTCGGCGGGGTGGAGTGCCCCGAGGGCAACCGGCTGCGGCTGCTGCCGCCCGCGCCGGACGGGGAGCGGGCGTACGCCCTGGAGACCGGTCCGCGGTCGGCGTCCGTGTGGCTGGTGGCGGGCGGCACTTTCGGGCCCGAGCACCTGGCCGAGGTGCCGGGGCGCTGCTCGGGCGGGGTGTGGCTGGACGGCACGGGCCGGATACTCGTACTGGACCGGGAGGCCGACGGGCCGGCCAAGGCGGTCGTCGTGGACCTGGAGCGGGGCGGGGAGGTGACCCCGCTGCTCCAGCTCGCCGCCGGCAGCGCCGACCGGCTGCTGCTGGCCGCGCCGGACAGCGGGCTGCTGATGGTCCGCTCGGACGCGCCGTCCCCCGGCCGGCCCCGGCTGGGCTGGGGCGTGGTGGGCAGCACGCTGCCGGTCCGCTTCCCGGAGTGCCTGCGGCTGCCGGACCGTGATCTCGACCCGTTCGCGATCCAGCCGGGGCACGTGCTGACGCCGGAGCGGTGCGCGGTGGCGCTGCGGGTGGACGGTCCTTCGGCCAGCTGGGTCGGGGTGTGGCGGCCCGTGGAGCGGCGGCTGTACCAGTACCCGGCGCCGCGCGGCTGGCTGGCGGGCGCCGGGTGGTGGGCGCCGGACGGGACGCTGCGGCTGCCGTACGCGACGGCTCAGACGCCGTGCGGGGTGGCGTCCCTCGCGGTCCTCGGCGACATCGACGCCGACGACGCGCGGGAGGCCGCCCTCCGGGAAGAGGCCGCCTTCCGGGAGGGGGACGGCGGTACGGCGGCCGGGCCGCCGCCGGAGCCGTCCTCGTCCGCCGCTCCCCGGCCCGTCCCCCTCCAGGAGGCCCCGCAGGCGCGCCTTGCAAGGAAGTAGCGACGTTGCGAAGTAACGAAGTAGTCGCGGTTGGCACGGGCGTCTGATTCGGCCGGAGGCGCGCTGGATACACTCCTCCGGCCGCAGGAAAGATCAGGTTGACGGGGTGAATTCCTTCCGATGAACGACGCCAGCACGAACCAGCCGATGTGGGCCGACGGTGCCGACGTTCAGGCGATGGCCGATCCGGGCCATGGCCGGCACCGGGGCGGGACCTCCGCCCACGACGGTGAGACGGCCCCGCAGGGCCGTCACCGCAAGCCCGCCGAGGAGTCCGGCACAGCCGCCTGAGGGCACCGGAGGTGGCCTCGCCCGTCGTGGTGACGGGCGGGGCCACACCTTCAGCCGAGGCCGACCGTGCCGTCGAGCACCGGGGCGTCCCCCCGTCCGGCGGCCGTCACCACCACCCGTACGCCGTCGCCGTCGTCGCCGCCGCGCCACATCCGCACCCGCAGGGTCTCCCCCGGGTACACGACCCCGGCGAACCGCGCCCGGTACTCCCGCACCCGGCGCACGTTCCCGTCGAGCAGCGTGTCGACGACCGCCTTGAGCGTGGCGCCGTAGGTGCACAGTCCGTGCAGGACCGGCCGGTCGAACCCGGCGCGGGCCGCGAACTCCGGATCGGCGTGCAGCGGGTTCCAGTCGCCGGTCAGGCGGTACAGCAGCGCCTGGTCCTCGCGCACCGGCCGTTCCACGACCGCGTCGGGCTCCCCCTCGGGTGCCGCCGTCCGCGTGGAGGGCCCGCGTTCACCGCCCCAGCCGCCCTCTCCGCGTACGAAGACCTCGGCCTCGTCGGTCCACAGCGGCCCGTCGGAGTCCGCCGCCTCCCTGCGCAGGACCAGCACGGCCGCCCGGCCCTTGTCGTACACGGCGGTGACGCGGGAGGTGACGGCCGCCGTGCCCCGTACGGGCAGGGGCCGCCACAGCCGCAGCCGCTGGCCGCCGTGGAGCGCGGCGGCCAGGTCGACGTCGACGCCCGGCGCGGACAGTGCCTCGATCACCCCGGGCGGCCCGCCCCCGGCGACGGTGGCGAAGCCCGGCAGCACGTGCAGCCGGGACTCCAGCGTGTAGCGCAGCTCGCGGGGGCCGGTGGCGGGGACACCGGCGCCGATGCCGAGGTGGTAGAGCTGCACGTCCTTGTGGTCCCAGGCGATCTCGGCGGTGCGGGGGGCCGCGGCGAGTGCCGCGGCCGCGTCGATGGGCATGGGGCTCCTCTTCTCGGGTCAGGGTGATCCGGGTCAGGGTGACCATGACATTCGTCCTGCCGAATCCCGTACGCACGACCCTGCCGGGGCGTGGCACGCCCCGCCGAGAATCCGAGGAGGGAAGAGAAGACAAGAAGAGAAGAAGAGCAGAGCAGAGCAGAGATGAGGCAGCGATCAATGATCCCGACCTGGGCCCGCCCGGGAGCTGTGCGCCGGCTCTCCTGCCGTCTGGACTCCTGGGACCTGGCCCGCGACCCCCGCGCACGGAAGGACGCCGGGGGAGATTCGCCGGACCGGCCGCCCACGGCGTTCGCCCTGCTGCCCTGGCTGCTGCTGGGGCTGGGTTCCCTCTCCAACATCTTCCAGGGCGAGACGTCCGACCCCCTGCTCAGCGGCCTGGGTCTGCTCGCCTTCAACTCGCTCTACGTCTACGTCGCCTTCCGTTCCTTCCACCCCGTCGGGCGCCGGGCGGCCTCGACGCGGACGGCGCTCGTCCTGCTGGGCGTGGTGACCTGCGCCCTGGGGATCGCCTACGGCGGTACCTGGCTGCTGTTCTTCCCGCTCCTCGGCCTCGCCACGGGCGCCGTGCTGCGCGGCCGGCGGCTGGGCCGGTGGGCGTGGACGCTGGCGGCTCTGGCCGGGGTCGTCGCGGGCGTCAAGGACGGCTGGACCGGGCTGAACATCGCCTACGGCACCCTGCTGTCGACGCTGGTGACGGCGGCGATCCTCGGTCTGTCCGACGCCGTACGGGAACTGCGCGCCGCCCGTGAGGAACTGGCCCGGCGCGCGGTCGCGGAGGAGCGGCTGCGCTTCTCCCGTGACCTGCACGATCTGCTCGGCCACACGCTGTCGGTGATCGTGGTGAAGGCGGAGGCGGCCCGTCGGCTGTCCGCCCGCGACCTGTCCGCCGCCGTCACCCAGATCACCGACATCGAGGCGGTGGGGCGGCAGGCGCTGACGGAGGTCCGGGAGGCGGTGACGGGATACCGCGAGGGCAGCCTCGGCACGGAGCTGGACCGGGCACGGTCGGCTCTGTCGGCGGCCGACGTGCTGCCGGTGGTGCACCGGTCCGGCCCGCCGCTGCCGCCGCGGGCCGAGGCCCTGCTGGGGTGGGTGGTGCGGGAGGCGGTCACGAACGTCGTACGGCACAGCGGGGCGGGCCGGTGCGAGATCGCCGTGCGGGGCGACGGGGAGTGGGTACGGCTGACGGTGACGGACGACGGGGCGGACGACGGAGCGGACGACGGGGCGGGGGTGCCCGGCGCCGCGGCCGGCACGGCGGCCGGTGCTTTCCCGGGGACCGGTACGGGGCTGATCGGGCTGCGGGAGCGGCTCGCGGCGGCGGGGGGTTCGTTGGCGGCCGGGGCGGGAGAGGGCGGGGGGTTCGTGGTCCGGGCGGAGCTGCCGCTGGGTCCGCACTCCGGGTCCCGTCCGCTCGTTCCCGCCTACCGTGACGCCGTCACCGACGACCTGCCGTGACGCCGTCACCGACGCCCCGCCCTGACGCCGTCTCCGACGACCCGCCCTGACACCATCACCGACGGCCTACCCTGATCCCGTGACCGACGACCGGACGCTCATCCGTGTGCTCCTCGCCGAGGACCAGGGCATGATGCGCGGCGCGCTGGCGCTGCTGCTCGGCATGGAGGACGACATCGAGGTCGTCGCGCAGGTGGCCACCGGTGACGCCGTCGTCGGCGCCGTACTCGCGCACCACCCCCACGTCGCCCTGCTCGACATCGAGCTGCCGGGCCTGAGCGGTCTCGACGCCGCCGCCGAACTGCGCGACCGCGCCCCGGGGTGCCGGGTGCTGATCCTCACCACCTTCGGCCGTCCCGGCTATCTCCGCCGCGCCATGGAGGCCGGCGCCGCGGGGTTCCTCGTCAAGGACGGCCCGGTCGAGGAACTGGCCGGCACGATCCGCCGCGTGCTCGCCGGCGAGACCGTCGTCGACCCCGCGCTCGCCGCCGCCGCGCTCAGCGCGGGCCCCGACCCGCTCACCCCCCGCGAGCGCGACGTCCTCGCCGCCGCCGCGGACGGTGCCACCGTCGCCGACATCGCCGCCGTCCTGCACCTCTCCGAGTCGACCGTCCGCAACTACCTCTCTGCGGCCATCGGCAAGACCGGCACCCGCAACCGCGCGGAGGCCCTGCGCGAGGCCCGCGACCGGGGCTGGGTCTAACCCCCCTCGGACCCCCCTCTGAACCCCCGAGGAACGACGGCCCGAAACGACGGCCTTCCTCAAGAGAAGGTCAAGAATTACTTAGCGACACGAAGCAACGGAATAGGTGCCTCGGCATACGAGGTTGGGCATACACACACCCTGTGCACACAGCGCGTTCAGCTGCTCACCCTCGGCCCGGAGGACCTCTCTCGATGATTCACACGACGACCGGCGAACCCAAGCGGAGGGCGAGCGGGGCCACCGTCCCGATCCTCGCCTTCGCGGGCATCGTCGTCGCGGTGATGCAGACCCTGCTCGTCCCGGTCATCAAGGACCTGCCCCGACTGCTGGACACCACGCCCAGCAACGCCACCTGGGTCCTGACCTCGACCCTCCTCTCCGGAGCCGTCGCCACCCCGATCATGGGCCGGCTCGGCGACCTCTACGGCAAGCGGCGCATGCTGATCCTCAGCCTCGCCGTGATGGTGGTGGGCGCGCTGGTCAGCGCGTTCACCGCGGCCCTGCTCCCCATGATCGTCGGCCGTACCCTCCAGGGCTTCGCGATGGGCGCGATACCCCTCGGCATCGGTCTGATGCGCGACATGCTCCCGCCCGAGCGCCTCGGCTCGGCGATGGCGCTGATGAGTTCCTCGATCGGCGTCGGCGGCGGCCTCGCGCTGCCCGCCGCCGCCCTCGTCGCCCAGCACGCCGACTGGCACGCCCTGTTCTACGGCGCCGCCGGCCTCGGTGTCGTCTCCATCGCCCTCACCCTGCTCGCCGTACCGGAGTCCCCGCTGCGTGCCCGCGGCTCCTTCGACCTGCCGGGCGCGCTCGGCCTCTCCGTCGGCCTGGTCCTGTTCCTGCTCCCCATCACCAAGGGCAGCGACTGGGGCTGGTCGTCGCCGACCACCCTCGGCCTCTTCGCCGCCGCGGCCGTCGTCCTCGTCCTGTGGGGCCTGATGGAGCTGCGCCTGGCGGCCCCCCTCGTCGACCTGCGCACCACCGCACGCCGCGAGGTGCTCCTCACCAACCTCGCCTCGGTCATGGTCGGTGTCAGCTTCTACGTCGTCTCCCTCGTCCTCCCCCAGCTCCTCCAGCTTCCGGCCGCGACCGGCTACGGCCTCGGCCGGTCGATGGTCGTGGCCGGGCTCTGCGTCGCTCCGCTGGGCCTGACGATGATGTTCACGGCGCCGGTGTACGCGCGGCTGGCGGCCCGCTACGGTCCGCGCACCACGCTCATCACGGGCCTGATCATCATTGCGATCGGCTACGGCGGGGGCCTCGGCCTGATGAGCGCGGCCTGGCAGACCATCGTCACCGCGGTGCTGCTCGGCGCCGGTATCGGCCTCGCGTACTCGTCGCTCCCCGCCCTGATCATCGGCGCGGTCCCGGCCTCGGAGACGGGCGCGGCCAACGGCCTCAACACGCTCGCGCGGTCCATCGGTACGTCGGTGTCGAGTGCCGTCGTCGGCATGGTGCTGGCCAACACGGCGCGGGCCTCCGACGCCACCGGGGGCGTCGCCGTCCCCACGATGCACGGCTTCCGCGTCTCCTTCCTCATCGCGACCGCGGCGGTCTTCGGCGGACTGGTCTTCGCGTTCTTCCTGCCCCGGCGCCGCCCGTCGGCCGTCACGCAGTTGCGCGCGAGCAGCGAGGAGGACGCCAACCTGGCCCGCGCCGAGGAGGTGCTGCGGGGCTTCCGCGGCCGGGTGCTGGCGGCGGACGGCGCGCCGGTGGCGCGGGCCAAGGTCACGCTGATCGACCGGCACGGCCGCCAGGCGGGCGCGACCCTGTCCGCCTCCGACGGCAGTTACGCGCTGGCGGTGCCCGCCGGAGGGCCGTACGTCCTGGCCGCCCGCGCGGCGGGGCACGGACCGCTGGCCCATGCGGCGACCCATACCGGCGCGGGTGACCCGGTCGATCTGGACCTGCCCCTGCCGAGCGAGACGGTCCCGGCCTGACCGCTGCCGTCCCGCTGCCGCCGCACCCCCTGTCTCCGTCCCGGCAGGGGGTGCGGCAGCATGGGCGGCCGTCCCCGTCACAGCACCGCCCCGCCCCGAACCGCCGAAGGAACGCGCATGCCGCCCGCAGCAGCCTCCCCCTCCCCCGAGATCCTCGCCGCCTTCGAGGGCGCGAAGGGGTTCATGCCCGCCGACGAGGGGCTCGCCCTGTACGCGGCGGCCCTGGCGGCGGGCCGGCTGGGGCTGCCGCTGCTGGAGGTCGGCACGTACTGCGGCCGCTCCACGGTCCTGCTGGCCGACGCGGCCCGCCGCTGCGGCGTCACCGCCGTCACCGTCGACCACCACCGCGGCAGCGAGGAGCAGCAGCCGGGCTGGGAGTACCACGACCCGGAGACGGTCGACCCCGAACTGGGCGTGATGGACACCCTCCCCGCCTTCCGGCGCACCCTGCGCCGGGCCGGTCTTGAGGACCACGTGGTCGCGCTGGTCGGCCGTTCGCCGCAGGCCGCGGCCCTCTGGCGGGCGCCGCTCGGCCTCGTCTTCGTCGACGGCGGCCACACCGACGAGCACGCGGGCGCGGACTACGAGGGGTGGGCGCCGCACGTCGCGGAGGGCGGGCTGCTCGTCATCCACGACGTGTTCCCGGACCCGGTGGACGAGTTCACGGGACAGGCCCCGTACCGCGTGTACCTCAGGGCGCTCGCGTCCGGCGCGTTCACCGAGGTCTCGGTGACCGGCTCCCTGCGCGTCCTGCGTCGAACGGGCGCGGGGGACCTGACCCGCGGTTAGAGTCGCAGACGTGCTCTACCGGTTTCGCCTCAAGTCCTGGTCAGAAGCCGTTTATCGTCCTAGGTGATCACGAACTTCTCACTTCCTCTCACATCGGGGTCTCGGGAGACGGATCTGCCACCCCGAGCAAGTCGTTCAGGTGGGTCACGGCCGCGCCCATGTCGGCAGCGGTCGGGTGCACGTACTTCCTCTTGGTGAAGGAGGCGTGCGTGTGCCCTGCCCACGCGGCGAGGACGACGTCCGGGACGCCGTTCACCGCGAGGAACGTCAGGCACGAGTGCCGGGCGTCGTACAGCCGCACCCGGCGCAGTTCCAGGCGCTCCATGAGCCGGTACGCGGCCGTCCGCAGGTCTCGGGTGGTGAGCGGCTGGCCGATCTCGTCCACGAAGACGTAGCCCGACTCGACGTAGTCGGCGCCCATCGTGGCCCGCTCGGCTTCCTGGAGCAGCCGGAAGTTCATCAGCGCCAGCTTGACCGGCTCGGGCAGCGGAAGCGTGCGGTCGCCCGCCTCCGTCTTCGCGTCCTTCTCGATCGTCTTCGAGTTGCGGAGCATCGTGCGGGTGTTGGCGCCGGCCGCGAGGGTGCCCGCGGTGAAGTCGACGTGGTCCGTCCAGCGGAGGCCGGCCACCTCGGCGGGCCGCATCCCCATCAGGGACAGCAGCAGAGGCGCGAACAGCCGGTCGTCGCGGGCGCCGACGACGAACTCCTTCACCTCTACGACATTCCAGGGCTCGGCACGCCGGTTCTCCCGCCGGTCGGCCTTGCGAGCCTTGCGGGGGACGTCGATGTACTCGGCGACGTTCCGGGCGACGTACCGCTTGCGGACGCCGTAGCGCAGGACCGCGCGAAAGCGCCCGAGGACGCCGTCCACGGTCGTTGCGCGCAGCCCGGTGCCCTTCTGCCCGCCCCGGCGCCGTGCGGACACGAGCAGCCACGCCACCCACTCCTCGACGTCATCGTCGGTGAGGGCCTGGACGCGGATGTTGCCGAGGTACTCGACAGCGTGCACGAGACGGTTGCGGTACCCGTCCAGCGTCGTCTCCTCAAGGTCGTCGGCCTTGCTCTTCAGGTACTCGGCGACCAGCTCGGCGACGGTGATCTTGCTGGGAAGGATGAGCTGTCCCGTACGGCGTTCGTGCCGGAGGCGGGCGTACTCGTTCTTCGCCTCCGTCTTGGTGTCGCAGGTGACAGTGAGCTGCTTCCGCTGGCCGTTCTCGCGTCCGACGTCGATGACGAACCGGTACCGGGTCTTGCCGTTCTTCAGCCGGACTTCCTTGATCTCCGCCACCGTCTCCCCCTCCGTCAGTCAGGAGTCGCCGAGGTCACGCGCCTCGTTGATCTCGTACACCGTGGGCAGCGGGATGATGTGGCCGCGCCTCTTGATCTCCTCCGTCGGCACCTCGGCGTAGAACGTCCGCGCGCTGGCTGTCGACGCCTCCGGCAGCGCCTTCTCTCCCCGCCACCAGCGCCAGACGTCGGTTGAGCTCACCACTCGATCAGGGGTGATCCGGTAGTCCCGCGCGTCCAGCGGCACCAGCAGGTTCACGGGCGCCACGTCCAGGACGTAGGCGAGCGCCATGACCTCTTGGACGCTGACGCTGGGACGCCGGCCACTCTCGAAGTTGGCGACGACCGAGCGGTTCCACGGAACGCCGATCTCGGAGAGCTGCGCTCCAAGCTCTGCGCCGGACCATCCCTTACGCCCGCGCAGTTCCTTCACGCGGGCCCGGACGACCGACATGACGTCCGCAGGATCTTCGGGGGGTGTGCTCATGAAGCACAGACTCTCACAGCTAGACATCACTGGCAACCCATGGCAGGCTGCGCGATAGACAGAGTTGATGCCTGTGAAGCACAAGGAGTGCTCGTGACTCGCATAGATACTTCGACGGACGCACCGCGGCCGCTCGCGACGCCCGAGGAAATCGCCGTGTACTGCGGAGTCCCGGTCGCGACGGTCTACCAGTGGTCCAGCCGTGGCGGCGGGCCCAAGCTCATCAAGGTCGGGCGTCACCTCCGGGCCCGCTGGGACGACGTAGAGGCGTGGCTGGACTCCAACACGGTCGGTACCGCGTGAAGACGCCCCCGCCGACCCTGGAAGAGATCCGCGACTGGCCGGCCACCACCAGCGTGGGCCAGGCCGCCAAGGCGCTCGGCATCAGCGAGTCCAAGCTCTACGACCTGATCAAGCGCGGCGAGTCGCCGGTACGGGTCCTCGACTTCGGCTCCAAGCGGGTCGTGACGAACTCGCTGATCAGACTCCTGGAAGCCGTGTAAGACGGGCCCCCACCGAACCGCAGGTGTTCCAGCACCCGCGCGGCAGGGGCCCTATCCGATCCGGAAACGCCGAAGCCCCGGGCTCTTCGCTGGCCAGCGACCCAGGGCTTCAACACAGAACGGACGCTCAAATGATGGCACGCCCCGGCGCGGCCCAACCACCAGAGGCAGGGAGTGAGAGCCGAATGCTCGAGCACGCCCTCGCCTACGCGCTGCACGGCTGGAGCGTCTTCCCGCTCGCGGGCAAGACCCCCGCCATTCCCCGCGCCCACGAGGCCGGCCACCCCTGCCGAGGCGAGTGCGGGCAACACGGCCACGGCTACCACGACGCCAGCCGCGACGCCGAGCAGATCACGACCTGGTGGAGCCGCTACCCGTCCGCCGGCATCGGCTTGCCGTGCGCCCCGAACGGGCTCGCAGTGATCGACGTCGACCCGCGCAACGGCGGTCACGCCACGCTGTGCGCCCTCGAGGCCGAGTACGGGCCTCTGCTCGGCACCCTGATGCAGATCACCGGTGGGGACGGCCTCCACATGGTCTACGCCCACCCGGGCCGCGACCTCCCCGGCAAGCTCGGTCCTGGCATCGACGTCAAGGCGAACGGCTACGTCGTGGCCGCACCTTCTCCCCACCCGTCCGGGGCCCGGTACGCATGGTCCGGCGACGGACGCTTCGACCGCCCCCTCGCCCCCTGGCCCGAGGCGCTCGGTAGACGTCCTACCGCGTCCCGGCCGTACCTGCCCGCGCGAGCAGCAGTCCGGCCGATCAGCACTCTCGTTGGCCTGGTCGGGTTCGTACTCGAAGCACACGAGGGTGAACGGAACAGTCGACTGTTCTGGGCGGGGTGCCGCGCCCTCGAGCTGGTGCGCGCGAAGAAGACCGATGGCCCCGCGGTATACGCCTCCCTGATGGATGCGGCCACCCGCATCGGGTTGTCCGAGGCGGAGGCGTCTCGAACGCTGCGCAGTGCCGAGCGGGCACCGCGCCGGGCGGGAGCTGCAGCGTGAGCGATACCCGCGACGTCGCCCGGGAGATCCTCGAGCAGAACGGCATCACGGACGACGCCCCCGCGCCTAGGCGCTCGTTGAAGATCACCCGTGCCTCGGACATCGAGCCGGAGCCGGTGGTGTGGGCGTGGATGGACGAGGGCGAGGGTCGGGTGCCCGCCGGGGCTCTATCGGTCGCAGCCGGACGCGAGGGCACCGGCAAGTCCTCGTTCGGCATGTGGATGGCCGCGCACATCACCCGCGGTACTCTGCCCGGCTCCTTCCACGGACGGCCACGCGCTGTCTTCTACGTGGCCGTTGAGGACTCCTGGAAGCAGACGATCGTGCCCCGCCTCATCGGGGCCGGCGCCAACCTCGATCTCGTCTACCGCGTGGAAGCTGTGGAAGCCGAGTACGGCGAGACCACGCTGAGCCTGCCGCAGGACAACTCCCTGATGGAACAAGCCATCACTGACCACGACGTCGCCCTGGTCGTCCTCGACCCGCTCATGTCCTGCATCGGCAAGGGCATCGACACCCACCGCGAACGTGACGTACGCCTGGCACTGGACCCCCTTGCCCGCATGGCCGACCGCACCGGAGCAGTGCTACTCGGCATCGCCCACTTCAACAAGGGCAGCAGCACCGACCCCGCCTCGCTGATCACCGGCTCCGGCGCGTTCAAGAACGTCCCCAGGGCCGTGTTCGGCTTCGCCCGAGACGACGACAACGAGTGCCGGGTGATGACCCAGGCGAAGAACAGCCTGGGCCGCGCCGACCTCCCCTCCCTCTCCTACCTCATCGAGTCGGTCACCGTGGCCACCCGGGTGGGGGATGCCCATGTGGGGAGGTTCGTCTTCACCGGCCGCGCAGACCGCACCGTCGACGAGATCCTCTCCGCTGGGCAGGAGACAGACCGAGGGGAACGAGACGTCGCTACCGAGTGGCTCCGCGGCTACCTCGAGAGCCAGGGCGGCGAGGCGTCGAGTAAGGACGTGAAGAAGGCCGCGGCCGCTGACGACATCTCTGAGCGCACCCTGCAGCGCGCTATGCGCAGGGCTGGTGTGAAGGCGGAGCGGGCGGGCTTCGGCAAGGGTTCGGTCTGGCGGATCACCGAGCACTTCCCCACCACGCAGAGTGATGAGCCCTCAGCGTCCGCGCCACAGTCGCGCCGTTCGCGCCAAGATTCAGAGCCTGGCGCGAATGGCGCGAACGGTGGCGCCAACGACGAAGCTGTCGAGCAGACCTCACTCACCGTCGCCACCGACAGCTCAGGACCACACCAGCGCGCCACGCCGGACGTCGGCGACGCCGTGGCCGCGAGACCAGCGTGAAGCCCGTGCAGGCCTGCGCGCGGCCTCCCCCGAGGTCCTGCCCCCGCAGCCGCAGCCGCGCCTGCAGACCGGACTGCCCTCGCCTCAACTGTGGTGTGCGCGACTGCGGGCGCGTAACCGAGTACAGACCGACCCGCGCACACCAGCGGGAAGGCTCAGCAGAGGGACGGAGGGGGAAGGGGAGTCTGAATCACCAGAACGATCGCGGCAGGGCCCGCCGCGGTCAATGAGACACACACCGTCTCAGAATAATTTTCACGAGGAGGGAAGTTGATCATGTCTGACCTGCAAGAACCTCCCACGGAGGGCGCTGAAACGGTCGAAGTCGTTGAGCCACCTCCGGCCGCAGTGCCGATCGTGGCCGTTCCCGTGCGCCGCCGGGAGTGGAACGAAGACGGAGTGATGGAGCTACCGGCGGATGCCGCCAGCCACTGGGACGTGAGCGCGTGGCACCGATGCTGATCCGATCCCTCGGGGGAAGTGCGGCGGCCGGCCTCGGCTTGCTCCTGGTCGTCATCGAGCATGTGCCGTCGACCGGGCTCCTGCACGGGCCGTGGACCTCTGACAGCGATGTGCGGCAGCTCTTGGACGCCCGCGGCGATGTGTGGTTCGTGGCTGATGACGCCGCGTCCGTGCAACGGGTGTCGGTTCTGCCGTGCTCGTGCGAGTGCGCCGAGGTGACGACGTACGCCCACGGCCGCGAGGTACAGCGCGTTGTCGGTCGTACGACGTAGTCTGAGGGCAGGTTGATCGACGGCCAGCAGTTGGGACCGCGAGCGACTCCTCCGTGAGCGCGACGCTCGAGGCGCAGGCGGCGGCCACCGGTATCCAGCCCGGCCGCCAAGCCGCCCGCCTCGGGCCTCGCCCCGGAACGGTCGCCGCCCGCCCTCCGGTGCGCTCAGTTCGGCACCGCCCGGTAGCCGCTGCTGCGCCAGCCTCAACCGCGCGTCCTCGAGGCGCCCGAGTCTGCGGTCCGCCCCCACGCGCACCGGGAAGAGCCCAACTTCCCGAAGGAGACGTCCCATGCCGAGCAGCGTGACGAAGCTCAAGGGCGACCTCGCCCAGATCCTCGCGGAGGCGCGCACCATCCTCGATCGCGCCGACGCCGAGAACCGCCCCCTCACCGATGCCGAGGCGGCCTCAGTCAAGGCCAAGACCGATCAGGGCAATGCCCTGCAGCAGCAGCTCAAAGACGCTGCATCGCAGCACATCGAGACACGCCAAGCTCTGAGTGCCCTCGGTGACTCGATCGCTGGTCCCGGTGGCAAGGGATTCTCTACCCTCCCCGGACGCTCGCCCGCGGGCGCGGGCGCCCTGACGAAGGCAGGCCAACACCCGCGCGTGAAAGCCGCCGGCGGCTCGGACTGGGGTACGACAGTCCGCGACGCCGTGTCCGAGGGCGACGGGTACAAGGGCATCCTTGCCACCGGCTCCGTGCCGCTCACCGTGCCGCTGGACCCCGAGCCGGTGCGCCAGGGCGTCCCCGTCCTCGCACTGCGACAGCTCATCCCGACGGAAGTCGGGCCGTCGCGCTTCAGCTACCTGCGGCAGACGGTGCGTACAAACAACGCGGCGCCCGTGGCCCGCGGTGCGAAGAAGCCCGAGAGCGTCTACACCTTCGAGCGGGTGGACGACCGTACGCGGACCATCGCCCACCTGTCCGAGCCGATCGCCCGTCAGGACCTGCGCGACGCCCCTTCCCTCGAGCGCGTGCTGGACCTCGAGATGCGCCTCGGCACCGAGCTGGCGCTCGAGGCACAGATCATCAACGGCAACGGCTCAGGCGAGAACGTGACCGGCATCGCCAACGTGTCCGGCTCACAGGCGCAGGAGTGGGACACGAACCTCCTGACCACGGCGCGGAAGGCCAAGACCAAGCTCGAGGTCCTCTCCTTCCTCGACGGCGCGGCCTACGTCATGCACCCCAGCGACTGGGAGACCGTGGAGCTCCTGGCGGACAACGAGGCTGCCTACTACCTCGGAGGCCCGGTGCAGACGGTGGAGGTCGCTGCCCGGCGCCTGTGGGGCCTGCCGGTCGTGACGACGACCGCGCAGACCGCCGGCACCGCGCACCTGGTGAACTTCCCCCTGGCCACCGAACTGCGGATCGTGGAAGACGTCACCCTGGACTGGTCGGAGAACGTCTACGACGCCAACGCCCTCGGCACGGGCCAGGGCGCCTCCGACTTCCAGCGCAACATGATCCGCTTCCGGTGCGAAATGGACGCCGGGCTCAAGATCTTCCAACCGTCCGCCATCGTGGAGATCGACCTCACGGCCGCATGATCCGCCTCGGCCTCAAGCGGGCCCGCCTCACACCACGAGGCGGGCCCGCTTCGTGCCCGCCACGGAGATTGCTCGCAACCCGGCGCACGCCCCGGAGCCGCGCAATCCGCTGCAATCGTCGTACGGGCGGAAGCTATTCCGCGCATCCTGGGGACCTCAACAAGCTGTCTCGGGAG
Organism: Streptomyces sp. CRN 30; assembly: GCF_034105845.1. Taxonomy (NCBI): domain Bacteria; kingdom Bacillati; phylum Actinomycetota; class Actinomycetes; order Kitasatosporales; family Streptomycetaceae; genus Streptomyces; species Streptomyces sp. CRN 30. Next base: position 25,045 of record NZ_JAVRHI010000512.1, read on the forward strand.
GCGTAATGGCGCTCAAGTTCCTCGGCACGACCAGCGACGGAGGCGACTGCCCCACCCTGTACGAGATCGAGGGGACGGACGAGGTCCTCGTCCAGGGCGACCGCGAGACCGACCCGGAGCACCTGGTGCAGCTGCGCGACGTGAAGCCGGAGGAGACGTTCGTACGGGTGCCGAGGCAGCTGCTCACCCGCTTCGCGCCGCGCGCCGAGCCCGGACCGCTCATCCCCTTCGGGGAGGCTGCGCACTACCTGACCGACCTCCGGCACACCGCGTGGCGACTCGAGACCCGCCGAGGCTACGCCGCCGACCGGCGCAGCGAGCCTTGGGCTCGGTGGCAGGCCGGCCAGGACGTCGCCCACGACGAGCCGGACGCGTGGCGCCGTAACGTCGCCGAGCAGACTGCCCGCGGTGTGCGGTACGGCCGTGTCCGCATCGTCGACGACCCGCCGACGGAGGGCCAGCGGTTCCTACTCACCCGGGCACCGTCCAACGTGGCCGTGGGCGATGAGGTGCGCTACCTGTGGCGCTCGGAGGCTGAGCAGCTCGGCTTGCCCGACTTCGACTTCTGGCTGGTCGACTCCCGCTTCCTGCTGCGGTTCCGCTTCGACGCCGAGGACAACACCCTCGGCGTGGTCGTCTCGGAAGACCCTGCCGAGGTCCTCGCCGCCTGCCAGGCCCGAGACGCGGCATGGCATCACGCCGTGCCTGCCGAGCAGTTCGCGGAGCAGGTAGCTTCCACCGTGTGACCACCGACTACCAATCCGGGCGCGTCTCCCTCGGCGGGCGGCTGCGGGAGCTGCGCGCCGAGGCCGGCCACTCGGGCAAGTCCTTCGCGGAGCTGCTCGGCTGGCAGCGGTCGAAGGTCAGCCGCCTGGAGCTCGGCAAGCAGAACGCGACGCGCGAGGACCTCTCGGCGTGGGCCGCGGCCGCCGGCCGCCCGGACGTCACCGCCGAGCTGCACGGCCGTCTCGCTGGCGTGGAGACCCGCTACCGCTCGCTGCGCCGCCAGTTCGCCACCGGGCACCGGGCACGGCAGGAGCAAGGCGTCGTGGAGACCGAGCAGACAACGCTGCTGCGTGCGGTCGAAATCGTCCGCGTACCAGGCCTACTCCAGACCGCGGACTACGCGCGGTCCGTGTTCACCGCCAACGCGCAATTCCGCAGCGTCCCGGCCGACGACATCGAGGACGCCGTGCGGGCCCGGATGCAGCGTCAACGCGCCCTGTACGACCCTGAGCGCCGCTTCCGCATCCTGCTGTGGGAAGGCGCCCTGTACGCGCGCAACGCCCCCCGTACGGTCATGGCCGCGCAGCTGGACAGCCTGCGCACCGTGCTCGGCGTGGACACCGTGGAGCTGGGCATCATCCCCTTCGCCGCAGAGCTCCGGCGCTCCCCCTCGCACGGCTTCTGGATCTACGACCGGCGGCTGGTCATCGTGGAAACGCTCAGCACCGAGATGTGGCTCGACGACGAGGACTCCGTCCAACTGTACGAGCGGGCATGGGACTGGCTGGCCGAATCGGCAGTCCATGGCGAGCACGCACTACGCCTGATCGGCCGCGCCAGTGCGGCCACGCAGAAGCTTGTGTGAGCAATCAGCAGCAACCGGAACGGCTACTCGCGCAATTGCGAGCAATCGGCGTACGCCCGCGCAGACCTGCTGCATAACGTGCGCCTATGGCTCAGATCACACCCCCTGCGGGGCGACGCCAGCGGGCGGACGCATGGCTTGCATCCTGCTCAGGCGCTCCGCAGATCGTGCACGCGATGTGGGCAGACGACCTCCTGGCTCCGATCGCGTCGGGGCCTCACTGGCTGGTCGCTGAGACTCGGCTCAGCCATTGTGTGCCGGCGGCTGCCCGCATACGGGAAGAGCACCGCGGTCCGGTCCTGGTCGGCCCCCAGGAGGACCGGGCGTGGTGGCTGGTTCCGGCGGCCGCGGCCGGGGAGCTGGCGGACGTGCCACAGGTGCTTGTGCACGGTGCCGGGTGGGTTCTGCGTTGCCCGCCGTGCAGCGATCAGATGGCCGAACGCTGGTGGTTGTGGCGGCCGGACGGCTCGGGACGTCTGACGGCCGCGGACACGCTTGCAGCCGCCCTCGGCCCTGGGGGCATAGACCGATACCCGGAGACTTGCGCATGAGCACGCCACCCCTGCAGTCGACGTCTGCCGGCACCGGCTCGAGAGCGTTCGGCTGGTGTGCATGGCACTCCGCCATGGCGGAAGGCGTCCGCCTCATCAACGTGATCGAGCAGGGCTCAGGCCCGGGCGGCACACAGTTCGCCTGCGCGCCCTGCCGGGACCTGTACGGGTTGACCCCGTTCGCCGACGGACGATGACCGACAAGCTCCCGGATGCCGTGACCCTGCCCCGCGCCCGCTACTCCGGGTGGGCTTGTGTGTGGTGCGGGAGGTACTTCGGTGACGTCCTGGCCGTGTCGGCTGGCCGCGCCGAGGGATGGGTGGGCGCTCATGACCTGAGCGTTGAGGTGTACCAGTGCCCGCCCGGATTCGGGTGCGGTCCCGCTTTGCCGGAGGAAGAGATGCACCATGGGCCATGACCACTGGCCGCCCCTGCCGCCGTTCATGTCCGGTTGTCCGGCCTGCAGTCTGTACGTGGCCGGCCCGAGACTGACGCGCGCCGTTGAAGGCGTGATCGCTGACCACGACCTGTTGCACGGTCAGTTGGAGTTCGCCGCTCACATCGCAGCGCGGCACCCAGACGACGTACCCGGTCCGCACTCAGACTGCGCCCTCTGCGAGTACCTCGGGCGTGTGGCCGACGCCCCGCAACTGGCACGAGCTCACCAGGCAGGTTCGCTCTTCCTGCCACCGAACCTCGCACGCATGCTCTAGTCCTCGAGCCCCCGGCCTGGCAGCTTCCCAGGCGTAAGCCAGGCCGGGACCCGCCCGGCCCCACGCCGGGCAAGGGGCCGGCCCCCGGAGTCCGTGCTCCGGGGGCCGTTGCCGTGTTCCGCTTCCTACTTCTGGTGGGGGCAGTTCTCGACCCACCAGCCGCACTTGGCGCAGTACTCGTGCACGCGGGCGATCAAGCGACGGATCATCACTCGCTCACCTCCCGGGCTTTGTGCAGGTGGGTCTCGTGGGGCCGTCCGGGCGGCGACGTCTTGTAGATCAACATCCCCTTCTGAGTCGGAGAAGGGGTTACTTCGACAAGCTCGTGACCTGCGCATTCGCGGCAGGAGGGGCGGCCCTCCCTCGGTGGGGGAGTGGCGGACGAATCGGACACGCGGCGGCGGGCGGTGCGCCACAGGGCGACGGTGCCGGCGGTCACGACGACGAGGACGCCGAAGGCCTCGTCGATCGCGAAGAACACGGCGAGCAGCGCCCCGCCGAGGGCGACCAGGACACACGCCCCGCCCGCCCGCGACGGCTCTTCCTCGGGCCGCTCGTTCTTCTTCCGCTTCTTGCTCATCCGATCCGCCCGTAGGAGTTGTCGCCGAGCCAGTTCGCGGCCGTCGCGAGCGGCACCGCGGCGAACCCTGCGACGCCCGCGCTGGTGCCGAGGTTGATGCCGCACAGGGCGCCGCGCTTCATCACGGCGCTCTGCTCGTCGCTCGCCTTCTTCACTGCGGCGATGAACACGGCCGTGGCGATCAGCGTCACGCCGAGACCGGGTCCGGAGAGCGGCCGGTAGGTGGCGGCGGCGAGCTGGCCGCTGGTGCCGCCGACTCCCCAGACGAGGGCCGCGTCGCCGAGCCAGTTGGAGATGCCCAGTGCGGTGCTGGAGACCCATCCGACGAGGCCGCCGACGCCGAGGGTGATAAGGCAGCCGTATGCCCACGAGGCGAGGAACGGCGCCAGCCTGGACAGGTGCTTGAGCGGGTCCTTCATGAGCTGCTTGCGGCCGGGCCACCACTTGACGAGGTCGTAGCCGAGGATCATCAGGCCGACGGTCACGCCGCCGTACGTCACGAAGTTCATGAGCTGGGTCCTTCAGCGGAGGACGGCCGCGCCGAGCGCGGCGAGGGTGAGGATCAGGGCGCAGGTCCCGGTGATGGGCGGGACGGTGCGGGGGTCGACCGCGGCGAGGGCGACCAGGGCCGCGAGGGCCGACAGGGCGAAGAACACGACCAGGACGGCCCCGGTCACCTCTGCTGCCTCTGTAGCGATGCGGCGAGACGGGCCTGCCAGTACTGCCGTACGCCCTGCGCCGCCTGGTGCACGGCGTACCGCGCGGCGTCCTCGGGGCGGGCCTTGAAGGCGAGGGCGAGGACGTCCAGATCGTCGGTGAGTTGCGGGTGGTCGGGGAGCACCAGGCCGGGCGCGGGGACCGGCTCCGGGGCCGCAAGATCAGCCGCAACCGGTGCCGCAACCTCGGCGTCCTCGGCGGGGGCCGGCGGGGGCGTCTCGCGGAGGTCTCTGCGCACGGTGTCCGGGGAAACGTCCAGCTCAGAGGCGATCTCGGCCGGATTCATGCCGCGCTCGGTGAGGTGCGCGACGACGATCCGGCGGACCGCACGGGACATCGCGGCCATCACGCACCACCCCGCTCGGCGTCCAGCGCGGCGACCAGGGCAGCCAGCCTGTAGTGCAGCCCGGCCGCCGCTTTGATCATCTCTGCCGTGTCGTGGATGTTGGCGGTGGCCACCTCGGCGACGAACGCGCGGGAGAGCCACAGTTCGCTGTCGACAGGCCCCGGCATGAGCGGGGCGTGGTCGGGGGCACGCAGCGGGTCGTAGCTCACTGGCCACCCCCGGCAAGTACCTCGGAGAGTCGGTCGGCGAGCGTGCGCAGCTGGTCGGCATGGCGGTCCAAGACGGCCGCCAGCTCGAACAGCTCCCCCGGGTTCAGCGTCCTGCCGACCAGGCTCACCGTCACGCCGGGCTGCGGGTCGGGCGCGAAGGGGGCGAGCACCAGGGCGGCATCGCCGATCTCCTGGCCCTGGAAGGTGACGGCCAGGTCCTGGCCGCGGTGGAAGAAGTCGACCCGGTGCCCTACCTGGTGACCGTCGTGGCCGACGCACCACAGCGGCTCGGGGGTCGTGACGTCTCCGGCGTCGACCGTACGCACGGTGATGGTCCGCTCCGTCATCGTGCGTCCCCCTGCAGCTGCACCAGCGAGGTGCGCAGGGCGGCGATCAGGATCTGGTAGCAACGCAGGTCCTCGAGCAGCTGATCGACGCCGGCCACGTCCAGCTCCGGCGTGTCCTGGCCGAGGTTCACGATCGGCGCGTCACCGATCCACTGCACGAGCTGCGCGGCGGGGAAGTCGTCGCCGTACCGCTCCGGCATGCGGACCTCGGGCCCGTGGCAGCGTCCCTCTCCCTGCGCGAACAGCGGGTCGGAGTGGTCGGCGACGCAGCCTCCGGCCAGACCGCTGCAGGCCGACGTCTGCGGCGCGGCCGCGGGCGGCATCTGTGCGTGCAGGGCGCGCAGGCCCTCGAGGAACGCCGCCAGGTCCTCGATCACCCGGGCGGTGCCGGCCGTGTTGAGAGGCACTCCCTCGCCGCCGAGGTTGAGACCGAGGGAGACTCCGCCGAACTCTTCACTGGCGTACAGCTCAGCGCTCAGCCTCTGCTGCGACGACCCGGTCAAGCCGTCCGGCAGGCGCATGGACACCGTCTTGCTGACGTGCTCGGTCAGGGTCTCGCCGTTGCGGTAGTGCCGCTCGGCGCACTCGTCCTTGCTGCACCACGGGAAGTGGCCGGCGGCCTCCGGCTCGAGGTCGTGTGACTGGGGGCGCTCGGCGTCCGCAGCGAGGAACGCGGCCACGGTCGGGAAGTGCCGGTCGACGAAGCCGCGAGCGGCCTCCCGCTCCGCGGACTCCTCTGCCTGCGCCACGGTGACGCACGCCCGCGTGCGGGCCACGTCCGGGTTGGTCACGGCCGCGTCGGCACTGGCGAGGACATCGCCGAGGAACGCGGGGAAGGTCGGTACGGTGTTACGCATGGTCTGGACTCCTTGATCGGAAGGGTCTGGATCAAGGCCCCGGGCCGGTGCTCACAACACCGACCGGGGCCGCTCCGTCTCACACGCGTCTCACAAACCGTGCGAACAGAGCCGGTCAGATCGCTTCTGACACGGAGTAGGCGAAGGGCTCACGGACCCTGCGGAGCGTCCGAACGGCCCGTAGGGTGGCAGACGTGTCGTACACAGGCCCCGGATTCGAACCGCCCCAGCCCCGCCGTTCCCCGCTCCGCCGCCCGCTGACCGTGGCGCTCGTCGCGCTCGTACCGGGCGCCCTGCTCGGGTGGGGGGTGTACGCGGCGGTCGGCGGACCGGACGGCGACGGCTCGGGCCGGGCGTCCGGCGAGGGCACGACGGCGTCGGCCGGCCGCACCCCGGGCGGCGACGACGCGAAGGCGCCGGGTGCGGGTTCGCCGTCGGCGACGGAGTCGAAGACGGCGCCGTCGTCCTCGTCGTCCGCACCGTCGTCCTCGTCGTCCGCGCCGTCGAAGGACGGACCCGCCGCCTCCGGCGCCCTGAAGGGCAAGGTCGTCGTCGTGGACCCCGGGCACAACCCGGGCAACTTCCAGCACCCGACCGAGATCAACCGCCAGGTGGACATCGGGACGAACTGGAAGGAGTGCGACACGACGGGCACGTCCACCGACGACGGCTACACCGAGGCGCGGTTCACCCTGGACGTCGCGCACCGGCTGCGGAAACTGCTGGAGAAGCAGGGCGCCACGGTGAAGTTCACGCAGGACGACGACCGGGCGTACGGGCCGTGCGTGGACGAGCGGGCCGCGATCGGCAACGAGGAGCGCGCGGACGCGGCGATCTCGATCCACGCCGACGGCTCGGCGGCCGGCAACCGCGGCTTCCACGTGATCCTGCCGGGCTCCGTGCACGAGGGCGACGCCGACACCCGGAAGATCGTCGCGCCCTCCGCGGAGCTGGGCGCGCGGATCGCGGGCAACTTCGTCCGGGAGACGGGCACCGCGCCGTCCAACTACATCGGCGACGGCACCGGCCTGGTGACCCGCACGGACCTGGGCGGACTCAACCTCTCGACGGTCCCGAAGGTCTTCCTGGAGTGCGGCAACATGCGCGACGCCACCGACGAGGCGCTGCTGACCAGCGGCGCGTGGCGGCAGCGGGCGGCGCAAGGGATCTCTGAGGGAATCGTGAGTTTCCTGCGCGGGTAGCGACCAGCCCGCTCATCCCTGCGGACAGCCCGATCGAACGGACGATAGTGTCATCCGTACGATAGGGGCCACCCCCGCGCGACGTGACGACGACCTGACAAGGACCTGAAGTGAATATCCGCTCGCTCACTCGAGGCGACGGCGTGGTGATCGGAGCAGCGGTATTGCTGTTGATCGCGTCGTTCCTCGACATCTACTCGATCGAAGGCGCGTCGGACAGCGCCGAAATCCCCAGCCTCTGGGGCAGCGGGCCGATCGTGCTCGGAGTGGTTCTGGCGGGCATCATCGGGGCCGCGCTCGTCGTCGTGGCCCGCGCGCAGCCGCAGCCGCGCAAGGTCGCGGGTCTCGACCTCGGCCAGTTCGGCGTGGCCTTCACGGTCTTCGCGGCCTGGTGCGCGCTGGGCAACATCTTCGACCCGGCCGGTGCCTTCGACAACGACGGCGGCGGTGACGGCATCGGCGCGGGCACGGGGCTGATCCTCGCCCTCGTCGCCACGGTGGTCATGGCCGCCGCGGCGGTCGCGACGCCGCTGGTGCCGGCGCTGAAGGGCGCGCTCCTGCCGGCGCCGCGCCCGGCCCAGCCGCAGCCGTACGGCGGTCAGCCGCCGCAGGGCGGGTACGGCTACCCCGGCGCGCAGCAGCAGCCGTCGTTCGGCGGTCAGCCGGGGCAGCCGCAGCAGGGCTCGCCCTACCCGGGGCAGCCGCAGCAGGGCCACGCGCAGCCGCAGCCTGCGCAGCACCAGCAGCCCCAAGCGCAGCAGCCCCAGCAGGGGCAGCCGTCGGCCGGGGACTTCTCGCCGTTCTGGTTCGCGGTGCCGGTGCCGCGTCCGCTGTTCGCGGAGGACGGTTCGCCGACGCCGATCGCGGAGCTGGCGCCGGGTACCTGGTACCTGGCCGTGGAGCAGCGCGGTCCCGGTCTGGTCGCCCAGACGCAGGACGGCCGCCGCGGTGTCCTCCAGGACACCTCGGGCATCCAGCGCGGCTGAGCGCACTCACGCCGACGGCCCCCGCCCGACCGGGCGGGGGCCGTCGGCGTTCCCAACTCCCGGGCCCCGCGCGGCACTCCAGGTTTCAAACAGACTTGCGGGGCCAGACGGATGTCATGTCTCGCTATCGTGGTTCCAACTCCGCCGGGACGGCCGTCGCGGTGATCGCGGACATCATGGCCGTCATCCTCGGACTGTGGATTGTGATGTACCTGTTGGACGCCAACCGGGCCAATGACCTGGTGCAGTTCGTCCATGACGCGGCGGCCTGGCTGGCCGGCTGGTCGCGTGACCTGTTCACGTTCGACGAGGCGTGGGCGCGGGTCGTCGCCGGTTACGGTCTCGCGGCCATCGTCTACCTCTTCGTCGGCCACGCCATCGCCAACCGGCTGCACCGGAACTGACGAGGGACCGCCGGGGTCAGTCGCAGCAGTCCGGGTCGAGGCCGCGCGGCAGGTGGTCGCCGCCGAAGACCTGGCAGGTGGGTTCGTGGCCGCCGAGGGCGGCGACGGCCAGCAGCAGGGAGCCGGCCGTCCAGGTGGTCAGCTCGCGCGGCCAGATCGCGTCGTCCTCGAAGACGTAGCCCGTCCAGTACAGGCCGGTCGCCGGATCGCGCAGGTGCTGGATGGACTGGAGGATCTCCAGCGCCCGGTCGGACTCGCCCGTCGCCCACAGCGCGAGGGCGAGTTCGGCGGACTCGCCGCCGGTGACCCAGGGGTTCGGCACGACGCAGCGCACGCCGAGGCCGGGGACGACGAAGCGGTCCCAGGAGGCTTCGATGCGGGCCTTGGCCTCCGTGCCGGTGAGCGCGCCGCCGAGGACCGGGTAGTACCAGTCCATGGAGTAGCGGTCCTTGTCGAGGAACCGCTCGGGGTGGCGGCGGATCGCGTGCCGCAGCGCACCGGCCGCCAGTTCCCAGTCGGGCTGCGGCTCCTCGCGCTGCTCGGCGATGGCCAGCGCGCAGCGCAGCGCGTGGTGGACGGAGCAACTGCCGGTGAGCAGCGCGTCGGTGGCGGCCGTGCCGTCGTCGTCGCGCCGCCAGCCGATCTGCCCGCCGGGTCGCTGGAGCCGCAGGACGAACTCGACCGCCGCGTACACGACCGGCCACATGCGGTCGAGGAACGCGTCGTCGCCGGTGGCGAGGTGGTGGTGCCAGACGCCCACGGCGACGTAGGCGACGAAGTTGGTCTCGCGGCCCCGGTCGGTGACGTCGCCGGCGTCGCCGTCGGCGTAGGCCGCGTACCAGGAGCCGTCGGGGTTCTGGTGCCGGGCCAGCCAGGTGTAGGCCCGCTCGGCGGCCTCGTGCTCGCCCGCCGCGTCCAGTGCCATCGCGGCCTCGACGTGGTCCCAGGGGTCGAGATGGTGGCCGCGGAACCAGGGGATCGCGCCGTCCTCGCGCTGGACGCCGAGGATGGAGCGGACCGTCGCGTCGGCCTCTTCGGCGGTGAGGACCCCGGGCAGGACCAGGTGTTCCGTCCGGGGAGTGGTCACGCGGCGTCCACCGGCGGCAGGTGCGGCTTGGTCGCGTACGCCACGAAGCTCTTGCCGATCAGCGGGTTCAGCGCCTGCTCGGCGACGCGGGTGGCCAGCGGCTTCTTCATGATGTCCCACACCAGCAGCTTGTGGTACGCCTTCACCGGCAGCGCACGGTCGTTGTCGACGCCGAACGCGCACTTCAGCCACCAGTAGGGGGAGTGCAGGGCGTGCGCGTGATGGGTGCCGTAGGGGCGCAGGCCCGCCTCGCGGATCCTGCCGAGGAGTTCGTCGGCCTTGTAGATGCGGATGTGGCCGCCCTCGACCTCGTGGTAGGCGTCGGAGAGGGTCCAGCAGATCTTCTCGGGCCCGTAGCGCGGGACCGTGATCGCGATCCGGCCGCCGGGCTTCAGCACCCGCACCATCTCGGCGAGGACGCCCTTGTCGTCGGGGATGTGCTCCATCACCTCGGAGATGATGACGACGTCGAAGGTCTCGTCGGGGAAGGGCAGCGCCAGCGCGTCGCCCTCCATCGCGGTGGCGGTGGCGCCCTCGGGGGCCTCGCCCGCCTCCTCCATCGCGGCGAACCACTTGGCGACCTCGCGGATCTCGTCGCCGTTCTGGTCCAGGGCCACGACCCGCGCGCCGCGCCGGTAGCACTCGAAGGCGTGCCGGCCGGCCCCGCAGCCGAGGTCCAGGACCCGGTCGCCCGGGGCGAGCGGGAAGCGGGAGAAGTCGACGGTCAGCACGTGGTCCTGCTTTCGTGTTCGTCCGGGGCCGCGGCGCGGCCGGAACTCCGCACCGCCGGGCGGCCGGTGCGCGGCGCCGCCGGCCGGGCGGC